>JBBRQR010000190.1:0-5858 GCA_038226115.1 Sphingomonadales bacterium
GCCCCCGTATATATAAACGAGAAGCTACCCGTGGTCAGCGGCTGAATTGCGAAGCCACCGAGCGTAAGAGCCGGGTTGCCCGAAACTGCAACGGCATTGAAGGTAAATGATGAGCTCAGAGGACCCAACGCGGCGAGAAAGTCGAGCCGGTTGCCGGGCAGAGGCGACTTGAAGCTGAAGATGCTCGCAACCGACCCTGGCGAGTTGGCGCCAGGAGTTGCGATCGAGTAAAACTGACCCCCTGTCTTCGATGCCGACTGCTTCCAGTAAATATTGGCACCACCGACGCCGGTGAAGTTGGCGAAGGTCTCGACGATCGCCGCAGCTGGCGTGGCGACAGTGAACGCTGTGGCGAGCGCAGCGGCGGCGGCCACGGTGCGGATGATGGTCATTCTAGTTCCTCGAACGTGTAAGCACAATTGCAGGAGTAGCTATGCAAACACCGTGCCAGTTCGCCAACGAGGATTAACCGATTGATTCCACACAGGCGTGTTTCGATGATGGAAACGCGAGTGTAAAGAATCCCGACACTTTTCCGTACTTATAACGCTGCGCTGCAACATCACGGTCGATTGCGTCGTGACGGCCGACAGTACCGGAGCGCGGGCTGTGACAAGATCGCGCGGTCGCGCGACGGGCACGAGGGTGCCCGTACGGGGAGCAAAAGCCTGCCTCGGTCAGCCGTCGGCATCACCAGCGACGGAGGCCGCCGCAGTCACCCCATCCGCCAGGCCGAGCTTTTACACGTCGAGGTTGGCGACCGAGAGGGCGTTGTCCTGAATGAACGCGCGGCGCGGTTCGACGACATCGCCCATCAGCTTGGTGAAGATCTCGTCGGCGAGGTCGGCCTCGTCGGCGGTGACGCGGAGGAGAGCGCGCGCCTGCGGGTCGAGCGTCGTCTCCCACAATTGCTCGGCGTTCATCTCGCCGAGGCCCTTGTACCGCTGCACCGCCAGACCCTTGCGCCCGGCGTCGAGGATGGCGTCGAGCAATTCCGACGGACGCCGAACGACACGTTCGCCGAGCTTCGCCGGAGCCGAATAGGTCGCCGCTTCTTCCGACCCGAGTGCATGGAGCTTGCGCGCCTCGGCGGACGCGAGCAGCGCCGCATCGACGATATAGTGGTCGGTGACGCCGCGCAGCGCGCGACTGAGGTGATAACCGCCCTCGACCGCCGGCTCGGCAACCCAACCCCCCGGACCCTGCGCGCCGTCGTCGGCCGCATCGAGCCACGCCGCCGTTCGTGTTGCCGCCGCCGCAAGGCCGTCACCGCCAAGATCGGGCGAAAGCCCGCCGGTGAGCGCCAACGCCTCGATGATCCGGGCATCGTACCGCGTCGGCACATAGGTCATCAGCGTCTTTAACCGCCGCGCGTGTTCGGTCAGAGCGCGCAGGTCGTCGCCGGTGCGGCGCTCGCCGCTCGCGGTGTCGAGCGTCAGCCCACCGAGTCCCGAATCGACGAGATAATCGTCGAGCGCCGCATTGTCCTTGAGGTAAACCTCCGACCGGCCCTTGCTGACTTTATACAGCGGCGGCTGGGCGATGTAGAGATAACCGCCCCGGATCAGCTCGGGCATCTGGCGGTAGAAGAACGTCAGCAGCAGCGTCCGGATGTGTGCGCCGTCGACGTCGGCGTCGGTCATGATGACGACCTTGTGGTAGCGCAATTTTTCGATCTTGAACTCGTCGCGCCCGATGCCGCAGCCGAGCGCCTGGATCATCGTCCCGATTTCGCGGCTCGACAGCATCCGGTCGAAACGCGCGCGTTCGACGTTGAGGATCTTGCCGCGCAACGGCAGGATCGCCTGATACGCCCGGTTGCGCCCCTGCTTCGCTGACCCACCCGCGCTGTCGCCCTCGACGAGAAACAGTTCCGACTTGGCGGGGTCGCGCTCCTGACAATCGGCGAGCTTGCCGGGCAGCGAAGCGATGTCGAGCGCGCCTTTGCGCCGCGTCAGGTCACGCGCCTTCTTCGCCGCTTCGCGCGCGGCGGCGGCGTCGATGATCTTCGACATGATCGTCCGGGCGTGTGCCGGGTTTTCTTCGAGCCATTCGGCGAGCTTGTCGGCGATCAGCGCCTCCAACGGCTGGCGGACTTCGGAGGAGACAAGCTTGTCCTTGGTCTGGCTGCTGAACTTCGGGTCGGGCAGCTTGACCGAGATGATCGCGGTCAGGCCTTCGCGCATGTCGTCGCCGGTCAGCGCGACCTTTTCCTTCTTCAGCGCGCCGGACTTATCGGCATAATTGTTCAGCGTCCGGGTCAACGCAGCGCGGAATGCGGCGAGATGGGTGCCGCCGTCGCGCTGCGGGATGTTATTGGTGAAGCACAGGACCTGCTCGTAATAGCTGTCGTTCCATTCGAGCGCGACGTCGATGCTGATGTCGTCGCGCTCACCGTGGATCGCCACGGGAGCCGGGATCAGCGCCGACTTCGACTTGTCGAGATAGGCGACGAACGCGGCGATCCCGCCTTCGTAGAACAGTTCGACGGTCGCGTGCTCGGCGTGGCGCGCGTCGGTCAGGATCAGGCGGACGCCCGAATTGAGGAACGCCAGTTCGCGGAAGCGGTGTTCGAGTTTGGCGAAGTCGAACTCGACGATCTTGAACGTCGCGGGCGACGGCAGGAAAGTGACCTCGGTCCCGCGTCGGTCGCCCTGCGGCCCGACGACGGCGAGCGGGGCCTGCGGATCGCCGTGGCGGAAGGTCATGCTGTGCTCGTGACCCTCGCGCCAGATACGCAGGATCAGCCATTCCGACAGCGCGTTGACAACGCTGACGCCGACACCGTGGAGGCCGCCGCTGACCTTGTACGCGTTTTCGTCCGAGTTGTTGAACTTGCCGCCCGCGTGGAGCTGGGTCATCACGAGTTCGGCAGCGCTGACGCCCTCCTCGCTGTGGATGCCGGTCGGGATACCGCGCCCGTTGTCGGCGACGGTGACGCTGCCGTCGGCGTTCAGGCGAATATCGATGCGGTCGCAGTAACCGGCGAGCGCCTCGTCGATCGCATTGTCGCTGACTTCGAACACCATGTGGTGGAGGCCCGAGCCGTCGTCGGTGTCGCCGATATACATGCCGGGGCGCTTGCGGACGGCGTCGAGGCCGCGCAGCACCTGGATCGAGTCGGCGCCGTAATCGGCTTCGGCCATGTTGGTTTCGTCGGACACGCGTTTCCCCGGCGGCGCGACCCGTCGCGCCCTGACGTTGCCCCCGCGGCGAACCCGCGCGGAACTGTCACATCCATATAGAGACTCGCGCGCGCCGACGCGAGACTTAAGCGACCTGTCCGTCGGCGACGTGCAAACGCTGCGCGGCGAGGCCGGCGAACAGCGTCGCCTCGGTCCCGGTCAGCCACACCTGCCCGCCCGTCGCGGCGAGGCGGTCGAACAGCGCGGCGCGGCGGCGCGGATCGAGGTGGGCGGCAACCTCATCAAGCAACAGGATCGGGCTGCGTCCGACGCGCGCCGCGACCAGCTCGGCGTGCGCGAGGACGAGGCCGAGAAGCAGCGCCTTCTGCTCACCCGTCGAACTCCGCGCCGCTGGTTGCCCCTTGGCGGCGTGGGCGACGGCAAGGTCGGCGCGGTGCGGCCCAGCGGTCGCACGTCCGGCGGCAGCGTCGGCCGCCCGGTTGCGTGCGAGCGCTGCAGCGAGATCGTCGGCGTCATCGTCGGCGTGATCGTCAGCAAGCGCGATTGCCGCGCGGGGAAAGTCGCTTGGCGGGGCGGCAGCGAGTGCCGTTGCCAATGCCGCCACCGTCGTCGCCCGCGCCGCCACAACGCGCGCGCCATGCTCTGCCATCGCGCGCTCGAGACCCGCGAGCCAGACAGGGTCGGGCGGCGCTTCCCCCGTGAGCAGCCGCGTCCGCGCGCGCATCGCGGCGTCGTAGCGCGTCACCTCGCCGCCGTGGCCGGGATCGAGCGCCAAAACCAGTCGGTCGAGGAAGCGCCGCCGCGCGCTCGCGGTATCGACGAACAGCCGGTCCATCGCCGGGGTCAGCCACAGAACCGACAGCCACTCACCGAGCCGCGCGATCGGCGCGGCGGCCCCATTGATCCGGACCAGGCGGCGGTCAGGCGCGTCGGGCGTCGTTCCCGTGCCGATCGTCACCACGCCGCCAGCGGCCGCGATTTCGGCCGCGACCGTCCATCCCCCCGGGCCATTGCTCCGCGCCGCGTCGGACAGCGCGACCCCGCGCAACCCTCGCCCCGGTGCCAGCAGCGAGACGGCATCGAGCAAGTTGGTCTTGCCCTGGCCATTGTCGCCAGTGACGACGATCGCCCCCGCCCCGACCGCAACGTCGGCGATCGTGTAGGAACGGAAGTCGGTCAGGGTCAGGCGGGAAAGGACAGGCACGTCCCGCTCTAACTTATCACTCCGTTACCGCCCATCCCCTCGCCGCAAGCGGCAGCGTCGCCATGAACTCCGCAGCACTCGCGCGCGTTGCTGCCTGCCGCTCGGGGCCAAGCCGGTCCCAACCATTATACGTCCGCCACAAACGGCTGTTGTCCTTTAGCGCGTCGCGGTGGCGGGCGAGGAAGTCCCAGTACAAGGCGTTGAACGGACACGCATCGGGGCCGATTTTTTGTTTCACGTCGTACCGGCAGCGCCCGCAGTGGTCGCTCATCCGGTCGATGTACGCCCCGCCCCCGGCATAGGGCTTCGACCCGAGCAGGCCACCATCGGCGAACTGGCTCATGCCGTGGACATTGGGCAGCTCGACCCATTCATACGCATCGGCGTAGACGACGAGGAACCATTCCTCGATCTGCTTCGGCTCGACCCCGATTAGCATGGCAAAATTGCCGAGGATCATCAGCCGCTGGATATGGTGGTTGTACGCGTAGATGCGGACCTGCTCGACCGACTGAGCGATGCAGCGCAGCTCGGTGTCGCCGGTCCAGTAGAAAGCGGGGAGGTCGCGCGTTGCCCCCAGCGCATTGGTTTTGGCATAGTCCGCCCCCGCCCACCAATAGATGCCCCGGACATATTCGCGCCAGCCGATGATCTGGCGGATAAAGCCTTCGACCGCGTTCAACGGGGCATCGTCGCTCGCGAATGCCGCAGCGGCGGCGGTGGCGACTTCGTGAGCGGTCAATAATCCGCAATTCAAGTAGGGGCTTAGGAGCGCGTGGTAGAGGAAGGGCTGGCCCTCGACGATCGCGTCCTGATAATCGCCGAAGCGCGGCAGGGCATCGGCGATGAATGTGTCGAGCGCGATCAAAGCGTCGGCGCGGGTGACGGCGTAACCGAAAGGTTCGAGATCGCCGAAATGGTCGCTGAAGCGTTCGCCCACAAGATCGAGGACCTCGCGGGTAATCGCGTCGGGCACGAACGCCGATACGGCAGGATAATTGGTCCCGCGTGGCGGCACTTTGCGGTTGTCGGCGTCGAGGTTCCACCGGTTACCGACAGGCTTGCCAACCGCCATCAATAGCCCGGTCCGCTTCCGCATCTCACGGTAGAAATCTTCCATTATCAGGCGCTTGCGCGATCCAGCCCATTCAGCGAAATCGGTTTTCGAACATAGGAAACGGTCGTCGGGAAGAATCTCCACCGGCACTTCGGTTGCCGCCGCCCAGCCATCGATCATTGTCGCGACGCGCCATTCGCCCGGCTCGACGACGCGAATCGCGCCTGCATGATGACGAGCGGCGGCGCGGATGATCTCGCCGGTAAAACTGCCGGTGTTGGCGGCATCGTCGAGTTTCACATAGTCGATGGTCCAGCCCATCTCGCTCAATTCATTGGCGAAATGTCGCATAGCTGAAAAGATCAGCGCAATTTTTTTTGGGTGATGCCGAACATAGCGCGCCTCGTCGACAACTTCGACCATCAGCACAATTCGCCCTGCCGCCCCGCCA
>JBBRQR010000191.1:0-5850 GCA_038226115.1 Sphingomonadales bacterium
GACGAATGGCTGGAGCGCGAGGCTGAACTTCTTGCCGTCGGGGTTGAGCAACGACTGCTTGAACCCGAGCGTCACGTCGCCGATGCCCTCGCTTCGCGCCGCTGCCGCCCCGGGGATGCCAAGCGTTCGCATCCGCTGATGGACGTACGGGGTCCATGCGGCTACGATCTCGAAATGCTGCGTCACGCCGTATCGCAGCGTCGTGCTCGCGGCAGCGACGGTATCGGTGACGTCGGTCGCGGTCGCCTGGTGGCTGAAATCGAACGCCGCCGTCTCGACCACCAGGTGTCCGGAGTCGACGATGCACGCCGGAGTCAGGCGACCGGGGCGGTCGGGGCAAAAGTCACGCAGATCGCCTCCCGCCACCGAGGCGAGGCCGAGAATGATGAGAAGCGCCGACATGATTTATCTCTATCCGATCGCCGGGGGTTCGTCATGTGCGTCGTTCCAGGCGGTCCGTTTCGTTGCCATCGTGCCTTCCTGTAATCTACGCCTGCGCGGGCATGACCGGAAAGAGATTGCGTCATCGAACGACTCGAGGCGACGCTACCCGCCCAGCACTTCGGCTATCCGTCCCACCATCCTTGCACCTGCGTCCCCCACTGCTATAAGCCCGCGCTTCCCTCGCGGGCGTGGCGGAATGGTAGACGCGCTGGTTTTAGGTACCAGTATCGTGAGATGTGGGGGTTCGAGTCCCTTCGCCCGCACCACGACCCTAATGCCCTTGCCCTCCGGCGCGTATTCGAAGTCACGATTTCAAGTCCAAATTCCAGGAAAGCCCCGACCATGCGTATCGCTGAGACGTTGAACGAAGGCCTGAAGCGCGAATATAGCGTTTCGATCCCTGCCGCATTTATGGACGCCAAGGTCGATGCCCAACTCGCCAAGGTCGCGGGTCAGGTGCGGATGCCGGGGTTCCGCCCCGGCAAGGTGCCGCTGAACCTCGTTCGCAAGATGCACGGCCCGCAACTGCTCAACGACGCCCTCCAGGAAGCGGTGCAGGAGGGGATGCAGCAGTTGATCGCCGATCATAACCTGCGCCCCGCGATGCAACCGCGAATCGACCTGACCGCTCCGCCAGTGGCCGGCAAGGATGTCGACTTCACCGTCGTGGTCGAAGTTCTCCCGGTGATCGAGGCTCCGGCGATCGATGGTATCGCGCTCGACAAGCTGGTCGTCCCGGTCGACGAGGCTGCGATCGATCTCGCCGTCGCCCGCCTTGCCGAACAAGCGCGCGGTTTCACTCCGGCGACCGACGGCCATGTCGCCGCGACCAACGATTCGCTCGTCATCGACTTCGTCGGGACCGTCGACGGTGAGGTGTTCGACGGCGGCAAGGGCGAAGAGATGCGCGTCGTCATCGGCTCGGGTCAGCTCATTCCCGGCTTTGAAGACCAGTTGGTCGGCGCCAAAGTCGGCGACCATCGGACGGTCAAGGTCGACTTTCCCGCCGATTACAACGTCGCCTATCTCGCCGGACGTGCCGCTGAATTCGCGGTTACGGTAAGCGGGATCGATATTCCCGACACTGCCCCGCTCGACGACGAATTCGCCAAGAAGTTCGGGATCGACAGCATCGCGGCGCTGCGCGAAATCCTTAGCGATCAGGTCGCTGCCGAACTGGCGACGATGACCCGCACGCACATGAAGCGCAAATTGCTCGACACGCTTGCCGGCGCGCATGATTTTGCCGTGCCGACGTCGATGGTCGACGCCGAATTCGACGCGATCTGGCAGCAGGTCGAAGCCGAGGGCGAGGTGTCGGCCGACAGTGCCAAGCAGGATGAGGAGCGCGCCGAATATCGCCGTATCGCTGAACGCCGCGTCCGGTTGGGGCTGCTGCTGTCCGAGATTGGTCAGGTCAACGGTGTCGCCATCACGCAGGCCGAGATGAATCGGCTAATCGGGCAGGAAGCCGCCAAGTACAGTCAGGCCGAACAGCCGCAGGTCGTCAAATACTTCCAGGAGAACACGATGGCGGCGGCGCAGCTTCGCGCGCCGTTGTATGAGGATAAGGTCGTCGATTTCCTGCTCGAAAAGGCGGTGGTGACCGAGCGGACAGTGACTCGCGAGGCGCTGCAGGCCGAGATCGAGAGCGACGACGAGACGCCGGGCCTCCACGGTCATGTCCACGGCCCGGATTGCGACCATGATCATGACCACGCTGGCGTGACGTCACCACCCAAGAAGCCACGCGTGAAAAAGGGCGCTGCCGTCGATCCCGCATCAGCGTCCGAGCTTGCTGCAGCAAGCGAGCCGCAGGCGGCGATCGACCCCGCTGCCATCGACGCCGCCGCTGTAAAGCCCAAGCGCGCGAAGAAGGCTGACGCGGCGGTAGCTTCGGAACCCGCTGTAGCCGACGCCGCACCAAAGCCTAAGCGCGCCAAAAAGGTCGAGGGATAGGCCCAATACGGCTGTCATCGTCGCGGCATTCGCCGCGGGGATGGCCGGGGCTTGAACCCGTCACGCTTCACGCCGATGTTATCCGATAGTCATTCGCCCCACGGAGTCCGCATGTCCCGCGATCATCACGACCTTGTTGCCGGCCTCGTGCCGATCGTCATCGAGCAGTCGAACCGCGGCGAGCGGTCGTTCGACATCTACTCGCGCTTGCTCCGCGAACGGATCATCTTCGTCACCGGTCAGGTCGAGGATTATATGTCGGCGGTGATCGTCGCGCAGTTGCTGTTCCTCGAATCGGAAAATCCGAAGAAGGACATCTTCATGTATATCAACTCGCCGGGTGGGGTGATCACGGCGGGAATGGCGATCTACGACACGATGCAATATATCCGCCCCAAGGTCGGCACGGTCTGCATCGGCCAGGCAGCGTCGATGGGCAGCTTCCTGCTTGCCGCCGGTGAGCCGGGAATGCGCGTTGCCCTCAAGAACGCACGGATCATGGTCCACCAGCCGTCGGGCGGGGCACAGGGTCAGGCGACCGACATCGAAATCCAGGCGAAGGAAATTCTTCGCGTCCGGCACGCGATGAACGAGCTTTACGTCAAGCACACCGGCCAGACGCTCGACGTGATCGAGCGGGCGATGGAGCGCGACAAGTTTCTTTCGGCCGAGGAGGCTAAGGTGTTCGGCTTGATCGACGAAGTTACCGAAAAGCGTCCGACGCCGATCGAGGGCGAGGCGCTGCGCGCGGCGTGACCTCGACACACGTTACTTTCAATATGACACCATCGTGACATTCGTTGCGATCACGGGGTTGCCGCGTTTCGCGATCCCGCTAGACTGCGCCTTAGGCGCGCGAAAGGACCCTCATGCCTAAGCTGGATGGCGGAGACTCGAAGAATACGCTCTATTGCTCGTTCTGCGGCAAGTCGCAGCACGAGGTGCGCAAGCTGATCGCCGGACCGACGGTGTTCATCTGCGACGAATGCGTTGAGCTGTGCAACGACATCATCCGCGAGGAAACGAAGACCGCGCTGGTCAAGACCAAGGACGGTGTCCCGACCCCGCGCGAGATTTGCAAGCACCTCGACGACTATGTTATCGGTCAGCAGCACGCCAAGCGCGTTCTGTCGGTCGCGGTCCACAATCATTACAAGCGGCTGAACCACGGTGCCAAGGGTGCCGAGGTCGAACTGGCGAAGTCGAACATCCTGCTCGTTGGGCCGACGGGGTGCGGCAAGACATTGCTCGCACAGACGCTCGCGCGCTTCCTCGACGTGCCGTTTACCATGGCCGATGCGACGACCCTGACCGAAGCCGGCTATGTCGGTGAAGACGTCGAGAACATCATCCTTAAGCTGCTGCAGGCGTCGGATTACAACGTCGAGCGGGCGCAGCGCGGAATCGTCTACATTGACGAAATCGACAAGATCAGCCGCAAGGCCGACAATCCGTCGATCACCCGCGATGTCAGCGGCGAGGGCGTCCAGCAGGCTCTGCTCAAGATCATGGAGGGCACCACCGCGAGCGTGCCGCCGCAGGGTGGTCGCAAGCATCCGCAGCAGGAATTCCTCCAGGTCGACACGACGAACATCCTGTTCGTTTGCGGCGGGGCGTTCAACGGTCTCGAGCGCATTATCGGTGACCGCTTGCAGGGCAAGTCGATCGGCTTCGGCGCGCACGTTGCCGCCCCCGACGAGCGACGCACCGGTGCGATGCTCCGTCAGTGCGAGCCTGAAGATCTGCTCAAGTTCGGGCTGATCCCCGAGTTCATCGGACGCCTGCCGGTCATCGCGACGCTCGAGGACCTCGACGAAAGTGCGTTGATCAAGATCCTCGTCGACCCGAAGAACGCGCTGTCGAAGCAATATGCGCGACTGTTCGAGATGGAGGGGGTCAAGCTGACCTTCACCACCGACGCCCTCGGTGCGATCGCCAAGCGTGCGATCGAGCGCAAGACCGGCGCGCGCGGGCTGCGGTCGATCATGGAATCGATCCTGCTCGACACGATGTTCGAACTGCCGGGCATGGACGGGGTCGACGAGGTCGTTGTCGACAAAGACGTCGTCGGTGGGACCAAGGAACCGGTGCGCGTCTTCGCCAACGAGGCGGCGAGCGCGTAGGCGAGCGCGCCACCCCCGCCTCAACGGGGATGGCGCAGTCGCTTATCCCTTGTACAGGGCGGGGAACAGCCGCTTGAGCGCAGCCACCTTCGGCAGATCGTTGTAGACGATGTACGGGTAGGTCAAATTGTGCGCCAGGAAGTCCTGGTGGTACGCTTCGGCCGCATAAAATGGCTTGCCGGTTTCAACTGTCGTCACCACCGGCTGCGCGAACGCCTTGGTTTTGTTCAGCTCGGCGATATAGGCCCCTGCGACTGCGGCCTGTGCCGGGGATTGGGCAAAGATCGTCCCACGATATTGCGTGCCGCTGTCGGGCTCCTGATGATTGAGCTGCGTCGGGTCGGTCGAGACCGAGAAATAGATGCGGAGCAGCGTCGCATAGCTGATCTTGGCGGGGTCGTAGACGATCCGCACCGCCTCGGCATGGCCAGTCAGGCCCGAGCCGACCACCTCGTAATGCGCCGTTGCCGCCGCGCCGCCGGCATAGCCCGACGTGACTGATTTGACCCCGGCGACATGTTCGAAAACCCCTTCGAGACCCCAGAAACAGCCGCCGGCGAACACGGCGACACCCGACGCGCTCGCAGCGGGGAGGTCGAGGGTGGCGGCGCGGACGACGCGCGGCGCTTCGGCAGCGTTCGATGCGTGACCGGCCAAGGTCGCGACAACGGCGGCAGCGGCGATACCACTGAGGATCAGATGTTTCATCATTTTCTCCATCGTATTCGTGCGGTTAAACAGGATCAAGCTTTGGCGGCGGCGAACGTCATCGCGACGCCGTTCATGCAATAGCGCAGGCCGGTCGGGCGCGGGCCGTCGTCGAAGACATGGCCGAGGTGACCGCCGCAGCGACGGCAATGCACTTCGATCCGCGCGAAGCCGAGCGTGCTGTCGGTACGGGTGCGAACGGCGTTGGTCATCGGCGCGTAGAAGCTCGGCCAGCCGGTCCCGCTATCGAATTTGGTCGTGCTGACGAACAGCGGCAGCGCGCATCCAGCGCAGGCGAACGTGCCAAGATGGTGCTCATCGTTGAGCGGCGACGTAAATGCGCGTTCAGTATCCTCACGACGCAGCACCGCGAACGCAGCAGGCGACAGCTTCGCACGCCACTGCGCGTCGGTCAGGTTGACCTCGAACCGCTCGGCCGCCGCCTTGCCCATTGGACTCGACAAAAGCCGAGCTGCGGGCACCGCGACCACCGCAACGGCGGCGAGGCTGACGAACGAACGGCGATTGACGGTAGACATGAACCCTCGCGGCGGCTGAACTCTATGCTAGTAGATACGCAGCCGCCGCCGGAAAGGTTACGCCGCGTTCGTAAAGC
>JBBRQR010000192.1:0-5829 GCA_038226115.1 Sphingomonadales bacterium
CGCTGTGCATCGGCGGCGGCATGGGCATCGCTATGTGTATCGAGCGGGACTGAGCGCGGAGCGCGCTTAGTGGACAAACTCCACTTGGCGTTGGTCTGCTAAGCGCCGACTCGCGCGAAGCCGGGCGGCGGGGCGGTGAGCCCTCCGCTCGCCGAACCCGTCCGACGCCAGCACGGGCTTTGCCCGTGCCCTTCCTTCGACCCGACACGGGCTTTGCCCGTGCCCTTCCCTCGACCCGACACGGGCTTTGCCCGTGCCCTGCCCCTCTCCGCCGACCCGAAGTTCACACGAAGTTCACGCCCACGACGGAAGTTCCAAATCCTCTCCGTCCATGACTGCCCGTTACGCGGACGGGCACCGCGTTAAATTCGACCCCCACAATGTGAAAGAGCAACGCCGCCAGATGCACGGCGACAGACGATTATACTGCCGAGTCGGGGCTGTAGGACAGCGGTTTATCGGCCGATTGCCCGCCAAAATCGACGCCATGATGGCAAAAGCCAGCATCCACAGTCGCGCTGAGTGCCGTCGTTAGTGTCCGGCACAACCGTGGATGCTGGCCTTCGCCAGCATGTTTCGGTGTAAAACGGGGGGTCGTCAGCCGACCGGATGCGCCTGCACCCACGCCAGCACATTCTCCGGCGTGCTGACGGTATACGGGTCCTGATCGACGCCGTCGTCGTTTATCCCCGGCTCCTCGAACCACCCGGTGACGACGCCCGAATCGACGACCATCGCATATCGCCACGACCGCATTCCGAAGCCGAGCGCGTCCTTGTCGACGAGCATCCCCATCAGCCGGGTGAAGCGCCCCGACCCGTCGGGCAACATCTTGATATTCTTGAGCCCGAGCTTGAGGCTCCACTGGTACATGACGAAGGCGTCGTTGACGCTGAGGCAATAGACTTCGTCGACCCCACCTTGGCCGCGAATATCGTCGTACATCCGTTCGAAGCCCGGGCATTGCTCGTTCGAACACGTCGGGGTGAACGCGCCGGGCAGCGAGAAGACGACAATGCGCTTGCCCTTGGCGAAGACGTCGTCGGTCGTGACATCCTGCCAGCGGAACGGGTTGTCGCCGCCGATGCTGGCGTCGCGAACACGCGTCTTGAACGTGACGTTGGGAATGTGGCGTCCGAGCATCGTTGCTCTCCTGTTGGGTCGTGGAATCTGCTAGGTCAGCAGGTAATGTCGCGCCGGGGGAGGCACAACCATCGATCAGCGCCTTCGTACCGCGCTGCGGGCGCACCTCGCGCTGGGATCAGCGACGCGGCTCCTCGCGTTCGACGCCGCCGTGCTCGACCCCGGCGATGCGGCGGTGGTCGCCCATTTCGCACTGTGTGTGCCGCAGCCGTCGGGGGTCACCGGCGCGGTCGTTGTCGACCCGCTGCGCCTGCCGTTCGTCGAGGCGCTGTTCGATGTCGCGATCGTCGCCAGCGTCCTCGAAGCGACCGATTCGCCCGCGTTGCTGCTCCGTGAGATGCGCCGCGTTATCGCGCCCGCCGGATCGGTCTGGGTGATCGCGCCGCGCCGCTGGCTAAGCCTTGGTCACGGCGTCCCCGGCCATCACTTCTCGCGCGCACGGCTCGAACGACTGTTGGTCGAGGCGATGCTCGAGCCGATCGGCTGGGAGAGTTTCGGCGGCTGGTATCTCGTGCGCGCAACGCCGTCGGGTGGGGCGGCGGCGGCGCGGATTGGCCGCGTCAGCGCCGCAGAACGAAGACCGCTTGCTCAGCCCGCCAGTTAGCCGCCCACGTCACCGTCCGACCGCCGCCGAGGTAGGTCGCGCGCACGACCGTCAGTCCATTTTCGGCAGCCAGCGCGCGGAAATCGGCGATCGTGCACAGATGGATATTGGCGGTCGCATACCACGGCACCGGCAGCGTCGACGTCATCGGCATCCGCCCGTGCAGCAACAGGCTCAGCCGTACCCGCCAGTGGCCGAAATTCGGGAAGGCGACGACCGCCGTCCGCGCGATGCGGACGAGTTCGGTCAGTACCGCATCGGGCGCGCGCATCGCCTGCAGCGTGTCCGACAGAATGGCGACGTCGAACGCCGCACTCGGATAGTCGCCGAGGTCGGTGTCGGCGTCGCCTTGGACCACCGACAGCCCACGCGCGACGGCGGCGGCGACATTCGCCCCCGACAGCTCGATGCCGCGCCCGTCGACTTGCTTTTCGGCGCGCAGTGCGGCGAGCAGCGCGCCGTCGCCGCAACCGACGTCGAGGACGCGCGCGCCAACGGGCACGGCAGCCGCGATCGCGGCAAGGTCGGGGCGCAGGGTCATGCCTCGCCCGCGCGCAGAAAGCCGTCGACGACGCGGTTCAGCTCGGGCGAGTCGAGCAGGAACGCGTCGTGGCCGTGCGGCGAAGCCAGCTCGACGAAGCTGACGCGGGCGTTGGCGGCGTTCAACGCGCGGACGATCCGCCGCGCCTCGGCGGTCGGATACAGCCAGTCGGAATCGAACGAGACGATGGCAAAGCGCGTCGTTGTTCCCGCAAATGCCGCCGCCAGCCGCCCGTCGTGGGGGGCTGCGAGGTCGAAATAATCGGTCGCGCGGGTGATGTAGAGGTACGAATTGGCGTCGAACCGCTCGACGAAGCTCAGCCCCTGATGGCGCAGGTACGATTCGACCTGGAAGTCGGCGTCGAAGCCGAACGACACTGCGTCGCGGTCCTGCAGCCGCCGCCCGAACTTCGCGGTCAGTCCTTCCTCCGATAGATAGGTGATGTGCGCCGCCATCCGCGCCACCGCGAGGCCAGCGACGGGGGCAGTGTCGGCGGTATAGTCGCCGCCGCGCCAGTTGGGGTCGGCCATGATCGCCTGCCGCCCGACCTCGTGATAGGCGATGTTCTGCGCCGAATGCCGCGCGGCGGTGGCAATGGCGACGACCGCGCGGACGCGCGACGGATAGGCGACCGCCCAGTCGAGCGCCTGCATTCCGCCCATCGACCCGCCGACGACGGCAGCCAGCGTCCCGACGCCGAGGTGATCCAGCAGCGCCGCCTGCGCGCGAACCATGTCGCGGATGGTGATGACGGGAAAGGCCATGCCATATGGCGCGCCCGTCGCGGGGTCGGTGCTCGCGGGTCCACTCGACCCCGAGCACCCGCCGAGGACGTTGGTGGCGATGACGAAGTGCCGCGCTGGGTCGATCGGCTTGGCCGGCCCCACCATTCGTTCCCACCAGCCGCCGCGCCCGGTACGCGGATCGACCCCGGCGACGTGCTGGTTGCCGGTCAGCGCGTGGCAGATGAGGATGGCGTTGCCGCCGTCGGGGGCGAGGGTGCCATAGGTTTCATACCCGACCTCGACCCGCGCCAGCGTCGCGCCGGATTCGAGGTCGAGCGCGGGCAGGGCGGCGCGCCGGTCGAGGCCGAAGCGCGGGTCGGGTGCGGACATTGCCGCTGGTTACGGCGGCGTCCCCGGCGACGCAACGGCGCGGCTCGAACCGCACGACTTGTCACCCGCGCCGCAACCCGCCAAAGCGCGGCCATGACACTTCCCCAAGTCAAACCATGGATCGATGCGATCCACGCCTATGTTCCCGGCAAGGCCAAGCTGAGCGGCGTCGCCGAGCCGATCAAGCTGTCGTCGAACGAATCGCCGCTCGGGCCGTCGCCCAAGGCGGTCGCGGCGATGGCGGCGGTGGCTGGCCATGCGCATCGCTACCCCGACGGCGCGTCGACCGCGCTGCGCGAGGCGATTGCCGCGCACCACGGGCTCGAGGTCGACCGGATCGTGTGCGGGACGGGGTCGGACGAATTGCTCAAGCTGCTGGCGCAGGCGTACGCCTGCGGCGGCGACGAGGTGTTGTACGTCCGCCACGGCTTCATGGTCTATCCGATCGCCGCGCAATGCGCCGGGGCGACCCCGGTTGCCGCCCCCGACACCGATTACACGACCGATGTCGACGCGCTGCTGGCGAGCGTGACCGACCGGACGCGGCTGGTCTATCTGGCGAACCCGAACAACCCGACCGGGACCGTGATCGGGCGCGGCGAGATCCACCGGCTCCATGCGGGGTTGCGGCCCGACATCCTGCTCGTCCTCGACGGGGCGTATGCCGAATTCATCGACGATCCCGATTATGAGGACGGTTTCGCGATGGCGCGCGACCTGCCCAATGTCGTCACGACGCGCACCTTCTCCAAAATCTACGGGCTGGCGGCGGAGCGGATCGGCTGGGCCTATGGCCCGTCGGCGGTGATCGCGACGCTCGACAAGATACGCGCGCCGTTCAACGTGCCGACTGCGGGTGGCGCGGGCGCGATTGCCGCGCTCGCCGACACGGCGTGGACGGCGGCGGCGAAGGCGCATAATTTGACATGGCGGACGTGGCTCGCGGGCGAGATTGCGGCGCTCGGCAATGCGGGCCTGCGCGCGGTGCCGTCGGCGGCAAATTTCATCCTCGTGACCTTTCCCGACGATGGGCAGGTCACCGCTGAAAAGGCGAACGCCGCGCTGATGGCCGACGGCATTCTGGTCCGCTGGTTACCCGGACAGGGCCTGCCCAACGCGCTCCGCATCTCGATCGGGACCGACGCGGAAACGCGCGCGGTGGCGGCGAGCCTGCGGCGGTTCGTCGCCGCGAACTCGTGAGCCCCGCTTGCAGCGGGGTCGGCAGCTGATGCTGCCCTTCGCCCGCGTTGCAATCGTCGGCATGGGGCTGATCGGGTCGTCGCTTGCCCGGAGCGTGCGGGCGACGATGCCGACGGTGCGGCTAAGCGTGACCGACGCCGACGCCGATGTTCGTGCCCGCGTCCGCGATCTCGACCTTGCCGACGATGTCGCCGACAGCGCGGGGGCGGCGGTGATCGACGCCGACCTCGTCATCCTGTGCGTTCCCGTCGGTGCGATGGCGGCAGTGGCGGGCGACATCGCGGGCGATTTGAGCGTCGGCGTGGTCGTCAGCGACGTCGGCTCGGTCAAGGGGCAGGTCCTCGCCGACCTGACCGCCGCGCTGCCGGGCGTCACCGTCATTCCGGCGCACCCCGTCGCGGGAACCGAGAAATCCGGCCCCGACGCGGGGTTTGCCTCGTTGTTCGCCGGACGCTGGTGCATCGTCACCCCGCCCGCCGATGCCGACCCGGTCGCGGTGGCACGGCTGAGCGAATTCTGGACGCGTCTCGGCGCGACGGTCGAGACGATGGACGCCGCCCACCACGACCTCGTCCTCGCCGTCACCAGCCATTTGCCGCACCTGATCGCCTATTCGATCGTCGGCACCGCGAGCGATATGGAGACGGTGACGCAGTCCGAAGTCATCAAGTTCTCCGCCGGTGGCTTCCGCGATTTCACTCGCATCGCCGCGTCCGATCCGGTGATGTGGCGCGATGTGTTCCTGACCAACAAGGACGCCGTCCTCGAAGTCCTCCAGCGCTTCACCGAGGACCTGACCGCGTTGCAGCGCGCGATCCGCTGGGGCGACGGCGACGCGCTCGAAACCCTGTTCACCCGCACTCGCGCGATCCGCCGGACGATCGTCGACGCCGGCCAAGACACCGATGCCGACGACTTCGGACGCAAGCACGATTAACCAACACCCGCGCGGAAGCTCACTAAGCTCACCCGGTGAGCGATTGAAATTGCGCTATTACGAGCCCATCAGGTTCGTTTTGTGTGTGATGTTAGCCACGGTGTAGGATTGCGCGCGGTGACCAGCGACTCGCTCCGTCGGGGCCGCCCGAATCAAAGCGCGACGATCGCTCAGATGCGGCGCGGCAGCCGCAGTCCGTCGAACCCGCCGGCAACCGCCGCCGCCAGAACCGCGTGCCGCACTCGCGATGCCACCGACGACGACGCGCCGGGGGACCGTGGGAACGGTC
>JBBRQR010000193.1:0-5807 GCA_038226115.1 Sphingomonadales bacterium
CGCGCTGACGCCGCGCTGGCGCAGTCGAACCTCGACCGCGCGTCCAAGCTGGTCGACAAGGGCTTCATCTCAAAGGCGGATATCGACACCAAGACCGCGACGCGCGACGGCATGAACGCTCGGGTCGCCGTCGCCCAGGCGCAGCTCGGCGAGATGAGCGCACGACGCGCGCGGCTCGACGTTCGCGCTCCCGCCGCCGGTCTCGTGCTATCGCGCAACGTCGAAACCGGACAGATCGTCGGGGCGGGGTCGAACAGCCTGTTCCGCATCGCCGAGGGCGGCGTCCTCGAACTGCGGGCGCTCGTCGCCGAACAGGACATGGCGGCGCTGCGGACGGGAATGCCGGCGACGGTTCGACCGGTCGGATCGGCAACCGATTACCACGGCACGATCTGGTTGCTCGATCCGGTTATCGATTCGAACAGCCGCCAGGGAGTGGCGCGCATCGCGCTCGCTTATGCGCCGGGCCTGCGCGTCGGCGCTTTCGCCAATGCGACGATAGCGGCGGGAGCAGCGACGCGCCCGGTCCTGCCGCAATCGGCGGTCATGGTCGATGCCGACGGCAGCTTTGTCTTTCTTGTCGGGGCCGACGGCAAGGTCGTGCGGCGCAACGTCAAGGTCGGCGAGGTGTCGGCCAAGGGCATGAGCATTGCCAGCGGCCTCACCGGCAGCGAAAAGGTCGTCCTCAGTTCGGGCGCGTTTCTGTCTCCCGGCGAGACGGTCAAGCCCGTCCTCGGTACTGCGGGAGCGTAGGCGATGCGTAATATCTCCAGCTGGGCGATTAAAAACCCGACGTTCCCGATCGTCCTGTTCCTCGTCCTGTCGTTCCTTGGCATCGTCAGCTTCAAGGGCATGGCGATCAACGAAAATCCCGACATCACGTTTCCGCTCGTGTCGGTATCGGTCAGCCAGCCCGGCGCCGCGCCGACCGAGATGGAAAAGCAGATCACGCAGAAAATCGAGGGTGCGGTCGCATCGGTCAACGGGGCGCAGCACATCACGTCCTACGCGGTCGAAGGGACGACCGGGGTGAATGTTGAATTCGCCGTCGGCACGCCGACCGACCGCGCCGTCAACGACGTCCGCGACGCCGTCGCCAAGGTCCGTTCCGACCTTCCCGACGGCATTCTCGAACCTGTCGTCCAGCGGCGGGATTTCTTTGGGCCCTTTGGCACATGGTCGGTCACGACGTCCGACATGAGCCTTGAGCAGCTGAGCTGGTTCGTCGACAATGTCGTCAACAAACGGCTGCTGTCGATCGTCGGCGTCGGTGGCGTCAGCCGGTCGGGCGGCGTGAATCGCGAAATTCGGGTCGATCTCGACCCCGCCAAGCTGCAGGCTTACGGGGTGACGGCGGCGCAGATCAACAGCACGCTGCGCTCGCTCAACATCGACGCGACAGGGGGGCGGACGCAGGTCGCGGGGGCGGAACAGGCGGTTCGCGTGCTCGGCGGCGCAAAGACGGCGCAGTCGCTCGCCGATACCCGGATCGGGATCTCGGCCAATCGCTCGGTCCGCCTCGGTGACGTCGCGACGGTCCACGATGGCAGCGGCGAACAGCGGGTCGTGACGCGCAACAATGGTCGCGAAACGACGCTGTTCACCGTGCAAAAGGCGCGCGGCGCATCCGAAGTCCAGACGATGGACAAGATTCTCGCCGAAGTCGCCAAGATCGCCGCCGACAATCCCAAGGTCCATATCGACCTGATCGACGACGAGATTAAACACACGCGGACGCAATACAGCTCGTCGATAAGCTCGCTGTTCGAGGGCGCGTTCCTTGCGGTCGTCGTCGTGTTCTTCTTCCTGCGTGACTGGCGAGCGACGTTGATCTCGGCGATCGCGATCCCATTGTCGTGCATCCCGGCGTTCTTCTTCATGGATGCGCTCGGCTTCACGCTCAACGGCATCAGCCTGCTCGCGCTGAGCCTCGTCGCCGGCATTCTCGTCGATGACGCGATCGTCGAAATCGAAAACATCGTCCGCCACATGCGGATGGGCAAGACGCCGTGGCGCGCGTCGATGGACGCCGCCGACGAGATCGGCCTTGCCGTCGTCGCGACAACCTTCGCGATCGTCGCGGTGTTTCTGCCCGTCGCGCTGATGCCGGGCATTTCGGGTCAGTATTTCAAGCAGTTCGGGTTGACCGTGGTCATCGCCGTGCTGATGAGCCTGCTTGTCGCGCGATTAATCACGCCGCTGTGCGCCGCCTATTTTCTCCGCCCGCACGGCCAGAAGGAGCATGCCAACGGCCCGATCATGCAGCGCTATATCCGGTTCCTGCGCTGGTCTATCCGTCACCGTTGGCTGACCGTGCTTGCCGGGGTGGCCGCCTTCGGCCTGACGATCTTTCTTGCGATGCAGGTACCGTTTCAGTTCCAGCCGCCGCGCGATACCGGTCAATCGAGCGTCTCGCTCGAGATGGCCCCCGGCGTCCGCCTCGCCGATGTCAAGCGCGTGTCGGCGGCGGCGACTGAACTCCTGCGGGCCCGACCCGAGGTTGCTGCCGTCCTCGAGACGATCGGCGGCGAGGAAGAAGTCCGCTTCGCCAACCTGCAGGTAACGCTTGTTCCGCGGGCGGATCGCAAGATTTCGACGATCGACTTCGAACGCGACATGGCCTCGACATTGCGCCGCCTGCCCGACGTCCGCGCCAACTTCAACTCGCAAACCGGGGGGTTCGGCGGCTATGACGTCAACGTCGTCCTCGTCGGCGACGATCCGGTCAAACTGCATGAGGCCGCCGTGTCGCTCGTCGCCGGCATGAAACGCCTGCCGATGATGCGCGACGCGCACATCGATGCCGATCTGCAGCGGCCCGAGATCGTCATCAAGCCGCATTTTGACATCGCCGCGCAGATG
The DNA here is from genome assembly GCA_038226115.1 of Sphingomonadales bacterium. Lineage (GTDB taxonomy): Bacteria > Pseudomonadota > Alphaproteobacteria > Sphingomonadales > Sphingomonadaceae > Polymorphobacter_B. The sequence goes on from JBBRQR010000193.1 coordinate 2,863, forward strand.
GGCGTGTCGGTCCAGGCGTTGAGCCAGACGATCCGCATCGCGACGATCGGCGACGTGCCGCAGAACCTCGCCAAGTTCTCGCTCTCCGACCGTCAGATCCCGATCCGCGTCCAGTTGCCTGACAGCGCGCGCGCCGACCTCGACACGATCCGCAATCTGCCGGTGCCGACGAGCCTCGCGCAGCTTACCGGGCCGTCGGTTCCGCTCAAGGTGCTCGCCGACATCGGCTTCGGCGAGGGCGCGGTGAAGATTCGCCGCTATAACCAGGGTCGCCGCGTCGCCCTCGTCGCCAGTTTGTCGCCCGGTGCCAACGGCGGTGCGGCGCAGGACGCGATCAAGGCGCTGCCCGAATACAAGAACCTGCCAACCGGGGTGAAACAGATCGCCGTCGGCGAGCAGGAATGGATCGGCGAGCTGATCCTCAACTTCGTCTTCGCGATTGTCGCTGGGGTGCTGCTCGTCTTCGCCGTTCTCGTCCTGCTGTATCGCCGCGTGCTGCCGCCGTTCGTCAACATGGCGTCGTTGTTCCTCGCCCCGCTCGGCGCAATCCTTGCGCTGCTGGTCACGGGAACGCCGTTCTCGATGCCGGTGCTCATCGGCTTGCTAATGCTGCTCGGCGTTGTGGCAAAGAATTCGATTTTGCTGATCGACTTCGCCATCGAGGAGATGCGCGCCGGGATCGACCGGGTCGACGCGATCCTCGACGCCGGGCGCAAGCGCGCGCAGCCGATCGTAATGACCAGCGTCGCGATGGTCGCGGGCATGCTGCCGGTGGCGCTGTCGATCGGCAGCGACGGGTCGTCACGCCAGCCGATGGGTATCGCCGTCATTGGCGGGATCACGCTGTCGACGATCCTGACGCTCATCATCGTCCCCGCCGCCTTTACGATCGCTGACGACATCGAGAAATGGGTAGCGCGGCGGATCGGCGGCGCATTCAACAAATCCGAACTTGGGACCGGCCTGGCGGCACCCCAGCCTGCCGAGTGAGTTGAGCGCGGATGGCCTTCACGCCGTTCGTCCTGCCCGCGACACCGTTCCACCGGATGCGCCTTGTCGCGACGCTGATGCTGGTCGTGATGGCGGCGGTGTTCGTCGCGGCATTGGTATGGCAGCGCGTCGATCCCGAGCTGGCGCTGCCCGGCTATGTTCGCGCGGTCGCCGAGGCGTCGCTCGTCGGCGGGCTGGCCGACTGGTTTGCGGTAACGGCGCTGTTCCGCCACCCGCTGGGCATCCCGATCCCGCACACCGCGATCATCCCGACCAACAAGGACCGGATCGGCGACAGCCTCGCGGCGTTCCTGAAGGATAATTTCCTGACACCCGCTGTCCTCGCGCGGCGGCTCGAAGGATTTCACGTCGCCGCCGCACTGGCCGCGTGGCTGACGGCACCGCGCGGGCCAAGCACCGGCGCGTCGCCGGGACGGCTGCGCCGCGCGCTCGCCGGGTTGGCCCTGCGCTTCGTCGCCGCGCTCGACGATGCGACCGTCGCGCAACTACTTGCCGTCATCGTCACCGACCGGTTGCGCTCGACGCCGGTCGCGCCGGTCGCCGGGCGCTTCTTCGCCAGCCTCGTCGCCGATGGCCGGCATGAGGCGCTGATCGAGCGCGCCGTCGCCGCCGGGCTCGACCTGCTCGACGCGCACGCCGGCGACATTCACGCCGCCGTCGCTGAACGGTCGGGCAAATGGGTTCCGGCGTTCGTCGACGAGAAGATCGCCGGGGGTATCATCGACGCCGTCCGCGCGCGGCTGATCGCGATGTCGGAGGCGGCGACGGCGTTGGCGCGCCGCGATCACCTCGAGGTCATGGCCGATTTCCGCGCCCGCGCCGCCGCGCTCGACAAAGCGGGACAGCGCGGTTCGGTGCCCGAACTGCCGGCGCCGCCGTCGATTGCCACCGCGCTCGGGCGGGCCCACCCGGACCGGGTGGCGATTACCGGCTGGCTGACGCGCCTCGCCGTCGACCTGCAGGATCCCGCATCGTCGGCAGCGTTGCGGTTTGAAGCGGCTAAGGTCGACCTGCTCGACAGCCCGGCAACGGCGGGGCTGTTCGCGAGCCTGTGGGACACGGTCAAGACGATGATCGCCGCCAATGGGCGCGAGGCCAATGAGCCACCGGCGGGCGCGCGCCGCGATACCGGCCCGCGCTTCGCTGCCGAACTGGGTGGGGTCATCACCGCCAACCCGGCGCTGGCCGACGCGCTCGACACGCTGGCGCGCCGCGCGTTGGTCAGCGTCGTCGCGACATATGGCTCGGGCATCGTCCGGCTGGTCAGCGACACGATCCGGGGGTGGGATGCGGCGACCGTAACTGGGCGGCTGGAGGCGGCGGTCGGGCGCGACCTGCAGTATATCCGCATCAACGGCACCGTCATCGGCGGGCTGATCGGGCTGACCATCCACGCAATCGAGCGCGCCGTCTAGGCCGCGCCAACTTGCGTTGCGCGAAGGCACGAAGTCCGGTCGCCGCCCATGAGGCGGCGACCGGGTCGGTTCAGCCCTTGGGCAGGAGAACCGTGTCGATGACGTGGATCACACCATTGGTGCACTCGATGTCGGCCGACGTGACGTGCGCACCGTTGACGACGACGCCGTTGGTGCCGTCGACATGCAGCGCTTCACCGTTGACCGACGCTGGGGTCAGCTTCTTGCCGGTGACGTCGCTGGCCATAACCTTGCCCGACATGACGTGGAGCGTGAGGATGGCGGTCAGCTTGGCCTTGTTCTCGGGCTTGACGAGGTCTTCGACGGTGCCGGCGGGAAGCTTGGCAAAGGCGTCGTCGCTCGGGGCGAAGACGGTGAACGGGCCGGCGCTCTTGAGCGTGTCGACAAGACCGGCGGCGCCGACGGCGGCGACCAACGTGGTGAACGAACCTGCGGCAACCGCAGTATCAACGATGTCATGCATGATAAATCTCTCAATTAAAGGGAGTAACGACGCCA
>JBBRQR010000194.1:0-5806 GCA_038226115.1 Sphingomonadales bacterium
CGGCTGCGAAACGCACCGATCTCAACTACTCGATCGGTTTGACAGTCGGCGACGACGGGGTTGTCACCCAAGTGCTATGGGCGAGTCCGTCGTTTACTGCCGGAATCACCGTCGGGTCGGCGATCGTTGCCGTCGACGACGAGGCGTTCACCGGCGATGGCCTCAAGCGCGCGGTCGCGGCAACCAAGACCGCCTTGCCGCTCGACCTGATCGTCAAGTCGGGCGACCATTTCCGCGTAGTTCGCCTCGCATGGACCGGCGGTCTGCGCTATCCGCATCTCGCCCGCATCGGCACTGGAACAGCGCGGCTCGACTCGATCCTTATGCCCCGGACGAAATAGCGCGAAGTTGCCGAACCACGGCGACGATCGTCAGTGCGACGATCGCAGCGAGCGTATCGGCGTACCAGTCGGCCCATTCGGCATCACGGGCGATGATGGGAAGCGCCTGCAATCCCTCGATCACGGCACCAAACGCCGACATTAGGATGCCAATCTGCCACAGTCGGGCGTAGGGCCAAGCCGCAGCGGCGATAATGCTGAGCGTAACGAATGCGGCGATGTGATTGATTTTGTCGCCCGCGCCCAAATCTGGAACTTGCGATCCCGGCAACAGGGCGGCGGCCAGCGTCGCGAACAAGGTGACGGCAAACAGCGCGCGACACCACGTCATACGATCGCGATCCCGTCGTCGCGTCGCAGCCACGGAAGCAACGCCAGCAACGCTTCGCGGTCGATGGCGACACAGCCAGCCGTGACCGAATGCCCGGCCGCGATACAGTGCAGGAAGATCGCGCTGCCCCGCCCGGCGACCGGTAGCGCGTCGTTGTAACCAATGGGGACGACCACGTCGTACAAGCCGTCGTCACGCCACAGACGTTCGGCGGAAAAGACGTGAGGGTGGCGGACGGCGGTGTTGTACGCCGGGTCGACGGGATCATCGGACCAGCCGTCGTCGGGAGCCAGCCAACGCCACGGCAGTGCGGTCGTTGGAACGGCAAATCCGCGATCGGGACGCAAGAGCACTTCGCGTAATGGAAAACGACCGCACGGCGTATGGCCGTCACCCTCACGCTTGTCAGCGGCAGCAACCGCGCCTGATCGCCCAATGATGCACGGTGTCGACACACCGTCGGCGGACAGGATTAGCGCGGCGGTATCGACGTGGAGGATCACAGATAGTGCCCGCTACGGTCGCGCTTGGTATCGAGATACGCGGCGTTGTGCGGGTTTGGCGGCATCGCATGGGCGACGCGCTCGACCACGGCAATTCCGTGGCGTTCAAGGCTCGCGACCTTGTCGGGATTGTTCGTCAGCAGCCGCACCGACCCGACCCCGAGCAGGCCGAGCATCGTCGCGGCGACGGCGAAATCGCGCTCGTCAGGCTCGAACCCAAGGCGCAGGTTGGCGTCGACGGTGTCGAACCCTTGGTCCTGCAGGGCATAGGCGCGGAGCTTGTTGATCAGTCCGATGCCACGTCCCTCCTGCTGGAGGTACAAGAGAATACCGCCCCCCGCCGCCGCGATCGCCGCGATCCCGGCGCGGAGCTGCGGGCCGCAGTCGCATTTCAGACTCCCCAACACATCGCCGGTGAGGCACGCCGAATGTAGCCGCGTCAGCACCGGCGAGCGCGTTGCATCGCGACCGATCAGGAGCGCAAGATGTTCGGGTCCACCCTCAACCGGTCGGAAGGCGACAACCTCGGTGTCGGGCGCGCCGTCCAACGGCAGTCGCGCGCGGGTAACGATCCGCAGTCGGTCTGCCCGCGCGTAGGCGAGCACGGCGGCAGCGGTAACCGACAATGCACTCGCCGCTGCTGCCGGAACCGCAAACACGGCCGGCAGCAGGCCGCCGAGCTTTGTCAGCCGCACCCCCGCCTCCGCCGCGTCTGAAAGCGTCCCCGGATCGACCGTGCGGAACGGCCCCTTGAAAGGTAGGCGAAGGTCGTCGACCGGGTCGGCGGTCGCGATGCTGGTGGCGAGGTCGAGCCAAGCCGGCCGCTCGACCCACACAGCTCCGGCTCCAGCCGCAGCCAGTTGATTGACCATGTGGAGGACGGCAGCGCGGCGGTGCGTCAGGATCAACCCTGCACGATGCGCACTTTCGAGCATTGCCAGTGTCGCATCGTCGGCGAGGTCGACCGCCAATACATCAAGGTCGCCACCGGGCCCGGTGACCCGAACGATCTGCCCCCGGCGCAATTCGTCGACAGCGCGTGCGACAGCAGTTGCGTCGGCCACGCTCACAGGTCGAATGTCGCGATCTGCGGGATATGATCGGACGGCTTGCCCCATAGCCGCGCGTCCTCGACAACCTCGAACCCGGTTGCGGCGCGGGCCGTCGCGGGGGATGCCCAGATATGGTCGAGCCGCCGCCCGCGGTCGTTCACCGTGTGGTCGGCGTTGCGGTAGCTCCACCAGGTGTAAAGTCGATCGGGGGCGGGAATGAACGCGCGCCCTAGGTCGACCCAGTCGTGGCTCGCGGCAAGGCCGTTCAGGCGGTCGACCTCGACCGGCGTATGGCTAACCACGTTCAACAACGCCTTGTGGCTCCATACGTCGCACTCGAGTGGGGCGATGTTGAAGTCGCCGACGATGACCGTGTCGTCGCGCAGCCCCTCAGACCATCGCGTCATGCGGTCGACGAAGGCGAGCTTTTGCGCGAACTTGGGGTTGAGCGCCGGGTCGGGAATATCGCCTCCGGCCGGGACATAGACATTCTCGATCAACAGCCCGTTCGCCAGACGTGCGCCAATGTGCCGCGCCTCACCGTTGTCCTGCCAGTCGAAGCGACGCTCCTCGGTTAGCGGCACCTTCGAAAGCGTCGCGACGCCGTGGTGCATCTTCTGCCCGCAGATGAGACGATAGGTGTAGCCAAGCTCTTCGAACAGCGCGTGCGGAAAATCGTTATCGATGACCTTGGTTTCCTGAAGGCATAGAACGTCAGGCGCGTGGTCACGCAGGAACCGCTCGACGATATCGAGGCGGAACCGAACCGAATTGATGTTCCAGGTGGCGATAGAAAGCGTGGTCATCGCGGTCATCTAAAGGCGCTGCCACCGATCCCCAAACAAATTAGGCCCCCGCTCCGGGGGCATGGAGCGGGGGCCCGTTTGCGCTCGTCACGCAACGATCGCACCGGCTGCCCGAACAACAGGGGCAAATTCCAGACAGCGAATGTCGATCGCCCGCTTTCTCTAGAGATTGCGACATTGACCTTAGCTGAACGAAGCTGTCAGTTCTTACCTGGCAGGCCATGGACGCGCGGATCGCGGAAGCCGAAGCTCGCGCCCGGCACCGCGACGTTATAGCGGATGTCGCTAAGTGCGACCTCGGTCCGATTATTCTGCGCGTCGAGCGCGGTCCAGCCGGTCAGCGCCAGCCCGCCAGGAGCAGTCGAATCGCGAATGAAATCAAGCGTGATCGCGCCGTACTCAGGGTGCCTTGCATCGCGCGCCTCGACAAGCACGCCATTAGCAATCTGACCGCTCACCCGCGCGAATTTAGCGAGGTCGGCGTCGGCGTCGAGGAGCACACCGAGCGGGGTCGATTTGATCGGCCACTGCGAGACCTGCGCGACTTCGTAATCGACCACGCTCAACCGCTTGCCGTCGGCGACAACGAGCAGCGGGGCCTTATCGTACTGGAAGCGGATCTTGCCGGGGCGGGCGAGGAGGAGCTTGCCCGTCAGCTTGCCGCCGTTTGCTGCCGTCTGGGTGAAACCGGCGGTCATCGTCGTCGTCGCCTTCAAGGACGCGCGGACATCGTCGATCGTCGCAGGGGCCGAAACAACGGGCGTTCCGGCCAACAGGGCAAGGAGAGAGATGGCGATTTTCATGCAAGTTCAATCCATTATCGTGCGTGTACCGGCGCTGAACCACTAGGCTCGCGGATGGGCGTGGCGGTAAACATCGAGCAGATGCGCGGCGTCGACGGCGGTGTAGACCTGCGTCGACGACAGGCTGGCGTGGCCGAGCAGTTCCTGGATCGAGCGGAGGTCGGCTCCGCGCGCCAGCAAATGCGTTGCAAAGCTGTGGCGGAGCGCATGCGGGGTCGCCGACGCGGGCAGGCCGAGGCCGACACGTGCTGCCGCCATCGTTCGCCGGACGATGCCCGAGTCAAGCCGCCCACCGCGTAAACCTTTGAAAAGTGGTGCATTTGCAGTCATCGGCCATGAGCATTGCGCGACATAAGCCTCGATGCCGGTGCGGACGACGGGGAGGAGCGGGACGATCCGTGTCTTGGCGCGCTTGCCGGTGACGGTCAGCGTCGCGCCCAGCGGCAGCGCGCTCCCGGTCAGTGCGAGCGCCTCGGCAACGCGTAGTCCGGCCCCGTAGAGCAGCAACAGGATCGCCGAGTCGCGCGCGGCGATCCACGGCACAGTCGCCGCGTCGTTCACGTCTGAAATCAACGCCTTAGCATCGGCAGGCGCGACCGGACGCGGAACACGCGCGGCACGTTTCGGGGTCGCCAGACCGGCGAGTTCGGTATTGGCCACGCCGTGATTCGCCGCGAAGGCGAAGAAGGTGCGGAGCGCCGCGACTTCGCGCGCGATCGAGGCATTGACCAGCCCGTCGGCGCGGCGGGCGGCGAGATAGGCGCGAAAATCGGGCAGCGTCAGCCGTGACAATCCCGTGACACTCGCGCGGATGCCGGTGTGCACGGTGACGAAGGTAACGAAGCGGTGGAGCGTCGCGGCATAGGCCTTGACCGTCAGCGGCGACAGGCGGCGGGTATCAGCGAGGCTCGCGGTCCAGCGGACGACGAGCGCCGTCGCCAACTCGCTGGGATCGCTCACAAAATCGACTGACCCGTCTTCGCCCAGTCGCTCGCGAACCCTTCCAGCCCACGATCGGTCAGCGGGTGGTTGGCGAGGGCGCGGATGACCGATGGCGGCATCGTGCAGACATCGGCCCCGATCTTAGCCGCCTGCAGGACATGGACCGGATGACGCACACTCGCCACGAGAATTTCGGTATCGAACGCGTAATTGTCGTAAATTGTGCGGATATCCTGGATAAGGCTCATCCCGTCGAAGCCGACATCGTCGTGCCGCCCGACGAACGGCGAAATAAACGCCGCCCCCGCCTTCGCCGCAAGCAAGGCCTGCGTCGCCGAAAAACACAGCGTCACATTGACCATAACGCCGTCGTCACTGAGCGTTTTGCACGCGCGCAGGCCGTCCATCGTCAGCGGCACCTTGATCGTAATGTTGTCGCCGAGCGTCAGCAGCTTCGCTGCCTCACGCAGCATATCATCGGCCCCGGTGGCGACGACCTCGGCCGACACCGGCCCGTCGACGAGCTTGGCGATCTCGGCGATTACCTCGAGGAAATTACGCCCCGACTTGGCGATCAGGCTCGGGTTGGTCGTCACCCCGTCGAGCAGCCCGGTCGCGGCGAGCGACTGAATGTCGGCGGTGTCGGCGGTGTCGACGAAGAACTTCATGAGCGGCAGCCTCGACGCGGAGTTGGACCTTGTCCTTAGCCTGCCTGCCCCTCCGCCGCCACGCCCGAGCGCACGCGCGACCTATTTCTTCTTCGCCGCCGCGCCCTTCTTCCCGAGCACGCTCTGCGCGGCGCTCGACTTGCGCGGATTCTTCTCGCCCTCAGCGGCGGCCATGGCATTGGCTTTTTGCGCGGTGGCGCTGCCATGGCCCTTCTTCTCGGTCACCGTTCATCTCCTTGCGCCACCCAAATCCAATCGCGCCGCTGGCGTTCCGCCCCTGCGCGCTTATGTCGGGGCCATGGCCCGCGTTCGCGTCCTCGTTCTGCAACACGGCCTCGGCGCGCTCGACTATGCGGTGCC
>JBBRQR010000195.1:0-5763 GCA_038226115.1 Sphingomonadales bacterium
CGGACGCGGCGTTGAGATCATGGCAGTCTTGATGAGGCGGTTTTCGTCAAAAGCCGGTCGTAGGAGGCCGACGCGCTGTTCCCAAACCCTGCCATTCGTTTGCGGTAAATCGCGCTCGACTGAACATCGTCACATGGGACGAAGCCGTCGTTGGCAGGCCCGACGACAATGGTCGGCTTCCGGCAGGACCGGCCATTCGAGGGCTTCCGACGCCCTGCACCCGAACGAGCAATGTCGGGCCGTTTACTGCCAGTCCGCTTTCCACCGCGGAGACGCAGTAAGCAGGCCTCGTGCTCACTAACAAGCGCCATCGCGGGTTTTCCGCTAGTGCGACTTCAGATCGATGATTTTGCCATTCCCGCTGGAAATCCCAGGCGTCGCATCAACCTTCCGTCCAACCTTGGCGCCGGCGACATTCGACGGGGACGCCTTGAACGCCAACGTCGTCGCTGGCCAGCCGGCCCCCGGGATCGGACCATGGGCGAGCATGACCATCCCCGTCGCGCCCTTCACTGCCCTGATCGTCGCGCCGACCGTCGCTGTCTTTGCGTCGCCCGACTACCCCAGTTACACGCTACCCCGATCTGTGCTAGATAGTCGCATCTATTGGAAGACAATGTCATGTTGATCGACAGTGACACACTCAATGCATTGATCGGCAAAATGCTCGGCGATCTCGGTGGGGCGAACAGCGTGCCGACCGTACGGATTGGTTTCCGCCTCGGGTTATTTGATGCACTCCATACCGGGGGCGCGGCGACCGCTGAAGAGCTCGCGGCGAGAACCGGATTGAAGGGAGTGCGGCTAGTCCGCGAATGGGCGCTGGCGCAGGCGGCGAATGGTTATGCGACGTACGACGCGGCAACCGAACGCTTCGCGTTGACCCCTGAACAGGCAATGGTTTTCGCAGTTCCTGAAAGTCCGGTTTATCTTGAAGGGGCGTTCGACCTTGCCGCAGCGATGATCGAGGGCGAGCCGAAGGTAGAGGCGGCAATGCGCGACGGCGGCGGCGTCGCCTGGGGCGACACGGGCCAGTGCCTGTTCTGCGCGGTCGGCGCGTTCTTCCGGCCCGGCTATATCAACAACGTCGTTCAGGCGTGGCTTCCAGCCCTCGACGGCGTGACCGACAAACTGACAGCGGGCGCGCGCGTCGCAGACATCGGCTGCGGTGTAGGCTTTTCGACGTTGATGATGGCGGCCGCATATCCCGCGAGTAACTTTACCGGCTACGACTTTCACGAACCATCGATCGCAAAAGCAAATGAGCATGCGCGCGAGCATGGCGTGGCTGACCGCGTTCGCTTCGTGACAATGGCTGCAAAGGAAATCGCGGAACGGGAGTTCGACCTCGTTACCGTGTTTGACTGCCTGCACGACATGGGTGATCCCGCCGGCTGCGCCGCGCATATCCGTAACCTTCTGAAGCCTGACGGGACCTGGATGATCGTCGAGCCACTCGCCGGCGACCGGCCGCAGGACAACATCGGCAATCCGGTCAGTCGCCTGTATTACAATGCCTCGGTAATGATCTGCGTCCCGACGTCGCTCGACCAGGAGGTCGGTGCCGCGCTCGGCGCGCAAGCCGGCGAGGCGAAGCTAACCGAGGTGCTTACCGGCGCCGGCTTCTCCCGGGTTCGCCGCGCCTCGACCGGCCCATTTAACATGATTATCGAGGCACGCGCGTGAGGCATCCGCGTCCGCTCTGCGGCGGCGTCTCGCCTAGCTAGAGCGCCGACGCGATTGATATGCCCACCTCTTCCAGCGGCGCGCATCGCCTGCGGAGCAGTCGCCGCCTTGCGTATGGCGGTGATCTGTCAGGGCGGCTGGAGTGCCCGTGACTGAAAGTCTGCTTACCTCGCTCGGTAAGAACCCGCCAGCAGCGGCACATACTGAGCAATGCGGCGAAGCGGTGCCATCGACTCCTTCCCTCCGTATAGTCGTGGAAAATGAGCCGCGCAGTTTGACCCATCGTCGGCCATTCGGCACAGTTTGACTGCTTCCTGAAACCGGCCGTTGGGTCAGGTGATGCCAAGCGGCCAAAACGGGGCCGAAGTCGGTCATGCGACTTTCGGGAGTTGGAAGCGAGATAGCCGTCATCGGGCGGCCCATTCCCGAAATCGCACCTGCGCGATAAACTCTAAACCGTCGCACCATCGATACTCTTGCCCGCTAAAAGGTCACGGTCAGCGAATGAAAGACTCGATGCCCGATACCTCGGCCGTGGCGGCTCCCGAGTTAAGCAAAGTCACCGCTGTCTTCGCGCAAATCGGTTGCCTCAGCTTCGGCGGTCCGGCGGGTCAGATTGCGCTCATGCACAAGGAACTGGTCGAACAGCGCGCGTGGATCGAGGAAGGCCAATTCCTGCGTGCACTGAACTTCTGCCATCTGCTGCCGGGGCCTGAGGCACAGCAGCTGGCGATCTATATTGGCTGGAAGTTGCATGGGTTGCGCGGCGGGCTAGTTGCCGGTCTTCTGTTCGTGCTGCCCGGCGCGGCGGTGATCCTCGCCCTATCGATCCTGTATGTGTACGCGACCCAACTGCCGTGGTTCAACGCGATATTTCTGGGCGTCAAGGCGGCGGTGCTGTCGCTCGTGGTGCAGGCGCTGTTGCGCATCGCGGGCCGCGCACTCAAGACACGGTTTCAGCGGTCGCTCGCGATGGTTTCGTTCGTTGCGCTGTTCGCCTTCAGCCTGCCGTTTCCGCTGGTCGTGCTCGGTGCCGGGGCGATCGGGGTCATCGTGGCAGCACGCGCACCGGCCCTTCTCGCGCTGAAGCCGATCGCCCCGAGCCGTGTTGACCTTGCGCCGCTCGGCCTAGCGACGCTCCGCATCGTGGTCGCATGGGGGCTAATCTGGGCCGCGCCGATGGCCCTGATCGCGGTCACCCTCGGCCCCGATCATGTGCTGTTCCACATCGGCACCTTCTTCTCGAAACTGGCCGTCGTCACCTTCGGCGGAGCCTATGCGGTGCTGGCCTATATGGCGCAGGAAGCGGTCACCTCGTACCATTGGCTCAGCGTCGGCGAGATGGCCGACGGGCTCGGTCTGGCCGAGACGACGCCGGGTCCGCTGGTCATGGTCACCCAGTTCGTCGGCTTCCTCGGGGCCTATCGCGCGCCGGCACCGTTCGCGCCTTTGCTCGCCGGGATCGTGGGCGCTGTATTGACTACGTGGGTAACCTTTGCCCCGTGCTTCCTGTTCGTCCTTGCCCTTGCCCCGTGGATCGAACGGCTTGAGCACGCTCGCAAGCTGCAGGGCGGTCTCTCCGCGCTGACGGCGGCCGTGGTCGGCGTGATCGCCAATCTTGCGCTGTGGTTCACGCTCCACCTGCTGTTCGCGCGCATGGCAGATGCACGCGTTGGCGGCACGTCGATCCATCTTCCCGATCCGGCTAGCTTCGAAGCACGGGCGGCGCTGCTTGCCCTCCTCGCCGCGTTGCTGCTGTTTCGCGCGAAGCTTGGCGTTGTGCCCGTGCTCGCGGTCACGGCGGGATGCGCAATAGCGGCAAAGCTTCTGCTCGGGTAAGCTACGGTCGGATAATCGAGGGAACCCATCATGAAGATGCAAACGGATCGGCGCACGGTGATCACCGCCGGGGCGGCTCTTGCCACGCTCGCGGCAACGGCGACGACGGCGGTGCCGTCTGCGGCAGCTCCCGGCCCTGCCGCACTGCCTTTGACGCCGCAGCCCCTGCCGTTTGATCCCGTGCGCACCGGCTGGCTTTCGGAGAAGCTTCTCGTCAGCCACCACGACAATAATTATGCCGGCGCCGTGAAACGCCTCGCCGCGATCAAGAGTGAGTTCGCCAAACTCGACGTCTCCGTTGCACCGGGCTTCGCGGTCAACGGCCTCAAGCGCGAAGAGCTGATCGCGTGGAACTCGATGATCCTCCACGAACTCTATTTTGCCGGGCTGACCGAGCAGATCGCCCCGTCGACGGGGCTCGCACAAGCGATCGAGCGTGATTTCGGCAGTCAGGCTCTGTGGGCTGCCGAGTTCTCGGCGATGGGCAAGGCACTTGGCGGCGGCTCGGGCTGGGTGCTTCTGACGTATAGCCCGCGCGATGCGAAGCTGACCAATCAATGGGCGGCGGACCACACGATGACGCTCGCCGGCGCGACCCCGATCCTCGCGCTTGATATGTATGAGCACGCTTACGCGCTGGATTTTGGGGCCAAGGCGGGAGCTTATGTCGACGGCTTCATGAAATCGGCGTCGTGGGCCAATGCGAGCAAGACGTTCGAGCGCGTCGCGTGATCCTGCGGCTCGCGCTGCTCGCGACCCTCACGCTTGCTGCAGCGGGATGCGCGGCTGCCCCGGACAAGCCGATCACTCTAACGCTGGCGTTGGTGATCGACGTGCCGATCGAGCATCCATCAGGCCGATTCGACTATGCCAGCATCGATCCGACCACCGGGCGGCTCTTTGTTGCCGACCTAGCCGGAAGCCGTGTCCTTGTGTTCGATACGCACACCAATCGTTTTGTGAAGGTGATCGACGGCATCACCAAGGTTCACGGCGTCCTTGCCGTGCCCGAGCGCGGGATGGTCTACGCATCGGCAACCGGTGACGACCAGCTCGTGGCGATCGATGCCAAAACCTTTGCGGTCGGCGCGCGCGTCGCCTCGGGACATTATCCCGATGGCATCGCGTGGACACCTGCAGGCAAGCTCTATGTTTCGGACGAGCATGGCAACACGGTCGCGGTGATCGATGCCGCGCGAAACGTTCTGCTGACTAAGATTGCCGTCGGCGGCGAGGTCGGCAACACCCAGTATGATAGCGCCGATGGCATGATCTATTCGAATGTTCAGACGCGCGGTGAATTGGTCGCGATCGACCCTGCCCGCGACCAGGTAGTTCAGCGAATCAAAGTGCCCGGGTGCGAAAGCAATCACGGGCTCCTGATCGATCCGTCGCGCCAGCTCGCCTATATCGCGTGCGAGGACAACGCCCGGCTCATCACCATCTCGCTGACGCGTAAGGCAGTGCTGGACAGCCAGTCCGTCGGTGCAGGGCCCGACGTTCTGGCGTTCGATCCTGGGCTTAAACGCCTATATGTGGCTGCGGAAAACGGCCCACTGACGGTGTTCGACGTCGCGGCCGACAAGCCGGTCAAGATCGGTCAGGCGAACCTCGCGAACAACGCGCATGTCATTGCCGTCGACCCCATCGACCACCGCACCTATTTTCCGCTGCGCGATGTCCGCGGCGGTTCGGTTCTCCGTGTGATGGACGCACGCTGATCCAAGCCTGATCAAGCGAGTGATCCTGTTGAGCGACTATCGTGATCGCGCACGGGGACACTCGCTGCTCAACGAATGGGAGTCTTTTGGGGTCTCACGGTCGTGGCGCGGATGCCCCACTGGCGCGTGGCAGCCAAGAAGGTAAAACTGAACGAACGAATGCTTTCAAAAGCGTTGCCGGGGAGGTCGAACGTCAAGAATTGAGCGCGAAGCTGTCGCGCGGGGCAATCTGAACAAACGACCGCTTCCGGGCTGCACTGGGGCGAAATTTAATGGCGGGGTTTGGGGCGCTTTGCTGCCAGGCAAATGTCAGCGTTCCGAGTGGCTGGTCCCGGCGTAAGCGGACATTCCCACTAGCGCATTGGAACGGCGTGAGTTGGTCGATTCCTGTCAGTTTAACGTAGCGTAAGCCAACGGCAGCTATGCCATTTTGCTCCACAGAAGCTGGCCGACCGTTTCCCACCAAAGTTCGTCATTGATTCCACCGGCGACCCCCAGTTTCTTCATTCCAAACCGA
>JBBRQR010000196.1:0-5732 GCA_038226115.1 Sphingomonadales bacterium
ATAACATTGAGAAAACTGGCGAGGGTAGCTACCGCGTTGCGATGGCGGTCGCCGGGTTCGCGCGCGGCGAGCTCGACCTGACCGTCCAGGAGAACACGCTGATCGTCACGGGCACCGCTGCCGAGCAGCCTGATGCGGAACGCCAGTTCCTCCATCGCGGCATCGCCAAGCGCGCGTTCGAGCGCCGCTTCCAGCTCGCCGACACGATCAAGGTCACCAACGCGAGCTACGCCGACGGCCTGCTTAACATCGACCTCGTCCGCGAAATCCCCGAGCACAAGAAGCCGCGCAAGGTCGAAATCGGCGGCGTCGCGACGACGGCCCCGGTGATCGACGCCCCGGCGAACGAGCAAGGCAAGATCGCGGCGTAACGCTGCGGGCTGTCTGGAATGGCGGGGCCGGCGAAAGCTGGCCCCGTTTTTCGTGCTAGGGGCGTCGCGGCAAAGCCGCGCCGTCGGACGGGATCGAGCGGGAGGTCGCTCGACCCGCCGTCCGGCCTGCGCGCGAGTCCGCCGACAGTCGACGAATGCGAAGGGCATTCTTCGCGTGATTGCGGCCGCGCTTGGCTAAGCAATAATATCCGGCACGAGCCAGTCCTGCACCACCGCTATCTCATCGCGCAGCCGCAGCTTGCGCTTCTTCAGCCGCGCCAGCTGAATCTGGTCGTGGCCCGCGACGCCGCGCAGGGCGTCGATTGCGGCGTCGAGGTCGCGGTGTTCCTGCGTCAGCGCGTGGAGGCGCGCGGTCAGTTCGGCTTCGTCCACAGTGCCCCTCCGCCGCCCGAGTCGCGGTCGCCGAGCCATAGCAGCAATTCCCGCGTCGCGCCGATTGCGGCGGCTCCGACTAGCAGTAGCGATCGCCGCCCGCCGGTCGTCAAGATCGTGCGTCTTGCCGCAGTGGATGTAATTTCATGCGACTTTTCGCACGGTGCGTGATTGTCTGTTTTCTCCCACCCAACGAAGGGAATGACATGACCGAGGTTCATCGCACGTCACTGTCGACCAAGCACGCGGCGCTCGACGCCCAACTCGCCCGCGAAGCCCTGAAGCCCCTCCCAGACAGTCTGCAGATGGCCAAGATCAAGAAGGAAAAATTGCGGTTGAAGGAGCAGCTAAGCGGCTGAACTCATTCGTCACGCGCTCCGCGCGCTATTCGTCGCGCGTCACGCGCTCCGCGCGCTCATGGCCTTCCTGCGCCTCGATCGTCATCGTTGCGATCGGGCGGGCTTCGAGGCGGGCAAGCGAGATTGGTTCGCCGCTGACTTCGCACCAGCCGTAGTCGCCGCTGTCGATTCGGCGCAGCGCCGCCTCGATCTTGCTGATGAGCTTGCGCTGTCGGTCGCGGGTGCGGAGTTCGATGCCCCAGTCGGTCTCGCTCGATGCGCGGTCGGTGACGTCTGGTTCGCGCAGCGGTTCGGCTTGCAACGTCGCCAGCGTCTCGCGTGCTTCGACGAGGATCGCCTCGCGCCAATCGAGCAGCTTGCGTTGAAAATAGGCGAGCTGGCGCGGGTTCATGAAAGGTTCGTCTGTCGTCGGAACATAGATTCCGGCGACCGCAGGCGGTTGAATGTCGTCAAGCATATCGGCTGGTGACGACCCTGCCATGTTTCACCGACTCCCGCTTAAACAATGGCCCGACGACCACGCCCCATTCGCGCCCATAGCGGCCTTCCATCGGCCTAACAAGAGGTTACGGCGACCGCCGGGGGACGACGAAATCCGGTCGGCGCAACCCGTTCGGCGACCTGCGAAAGCGGCTCGGCCAGTGTCGTCATCCAGTAGGCGTTGGCGTGGAGCAAGGTATCAGAATCGAGCAGGATGCCGACGTGGCCGGGGAAGACGACAAGGTCGCCACGACTGCGATCGTCGCGATCGACGACGGCGAAGGCGGCAGCCTGTTGATCGCTGTCGCGCGGGCAGAACACCCCGCAGGCGCGCAATGCTGCCTGCGTCAGTCCCGAACAATCGACGCCGTCGCGCGTCCGACCGCCCCAAATATACGGCGTTCCGACAAAGCCGAGGGCAACCTCGACCGGGTCGCCCGCGAAATCGGTGACGGGACGAAGGTGGCGGGCGTGAACGAATCCCCCTGCCGCCGCGACAAAGCCGTCCGGGGCGCTGTCACCGGCGATCCGGGCATTGAGCGGCAACGTGCCGACCACGCGCGCCTTGATGTCGGGAGCGGCGAACACTGGCGCCGACGCAGCAACCCAGTGCGTCACTGCGCCCGACACCGCTCCCAGCGCCGACTGGCTGACCCAGCCGACATAGCCGTCGTGGAGGCACTGGCCCCATGCCCACCCGTTCGCGAGATCGAACGCGACGAAGATCTCGCCGAACAACAACTGGCTGACCGCAACACAATCTCCGTCGGGAGCGGCATGGAGCATCGCAGTGGTAGCGGTGCAGTGGCGGAAGACACCGTCGGCAAAGCGCGGCGCGACGACGGTCCCGGCGAGCGCGGCATCCGCTAGGTCATCGCGGACTGCGTTGATGCGGCGATCGATCTTGCGCGACGGTCCGGAGAGCCGCGCCTGTCGCGTCGGCCCGGCCAGTTCAGTGCGCGGTCCGCCGTGGTTCATGCTGCCCATGATCTGCGTCGGTGTGCCCCTCGGTTCGTTCGACCAACTCGGCGAACTCGGCAAGGAAGGCAAGACCCGGCGTCGTCTGTTCGATGAAGATGTTGCGCCGGTCGGCCGCGTCCTTCTGACGTCGCACATAGCCAAGGGTGCCGAGCGTATTGAGCGCCCGCGTCACTACCGGCTTCGCCACCCGCAGACGCGCGGCAAGGCCCCGGACGGTATGCGGTCCGGGCTGCAGGTAAACCACCATTAGCAGCGCCATCTGGCGATTGGTCAGGTCGGGGCGCGCCGACTGGACATAGTTGATCAGCGTATTCATCCACGCCGCCAGCGGTTCACCAGGGGCGTTGGGTACAATTGAATTGGAAACGCTACTCATAACAAACCCTCGCGCGCCGGTCCCTTCGCACGGGATACCAGTCAGCGAAGGGTCAACGGTCTGACCCCGCGACTTGTTTCATCGGTGATACGATTTGGCTGGCCGCAGGTCACCAAGCCGCAGCCAATCAGCCTATTGTCGCGAACCGTAACGGGCCGACAACATTCCCCACACCGCGCCCAGCCCCGTCGCCGCACCGCCCTTCGGCCGCCCCGCCCGCGCGGTCGGATTCCACGCGAACAGGTCGAGGTGAGCCCACGCCTGACTGCGCACCACGAACCTGTCGAGGAACAGCGCGGCGGTGATCGACCCGGCGAACCCGCCCTCCCCCGAATTGTCGATATCGGCGATGCTCGACTTGATCATCTCGGCATACGGCGCCCATAGCGGCATCCGCCATAGCGGGTCGCCCGCCGCGCTCCCCGCCGTGAGCAGGTCTGCCGCCAGCGTGTCGTCGTGGCTGTACAGCGCGGGCAGATCGGGGCCGAGCGCGACCCGCGCCGCGCCGGTCAGTGTCGCGAAGTCGATCAGCAGGTCGGGTGCGTCCTCCTGAGCCAGGGTCAGCGCGTCGCACAGAATCAGCCGCCCCTCGGCGTCGGTATTGCCGATCTCGACCGTCACCCCGGCGCGCGTCCGCAGCACGTCGCCGGGACGGAAGGCGTTGCCGGCGATGGCATTCTCAACGGCAGGAACGATCAGTCGCAACCGCACCGGCAATTTCGCGCCCATCACCAGCCGCGCCACGCCGAGCGCGACCGCTGCCCCGCCCATGTCCTTCTTCATTAGCCGCATGCCGCTTGCGGGCTTGATATCAAGCCCGCCCGAATCGAACGTCACGCCCTTGCCGACCAGCGTCACGGTCGGGTGAGCCGGGTCGCCCCACGTCAAGTCGATCAGCCGCGGGCCGACGCTGGCGGCGCGTCCGACGGCGTGGATCGCGGGGAACCCCGCCGCGAGCGCGTCGCCGTCGATAACCGTCACGCTTGCACCGAACCGATCGCCTTCGGCGCAGATCGCTTCGGCGAGGGCGGCGGGGTCCATGTCGCCCGCTGGTGTATCGACGAGATTGCGGACGAGCGCCGTCGCCTCGGCTAACGCGGTCGCGGCGGCGATGTCGGCGTTGGCGGCAACGAGCAGAACCTTCGGTAAAGTCGGAGCAGCGACGCTGCGGTATCGGTCGAAGCGATGCTGCGCCATCAACCAGCCGTGGGTCGCCGCGCCGGGCACCGCAGCGAGCCCCTCACCCACCGTTTCGATCCGGTACGTCCCGGCCGGCAAGCGGTCCGCCGCCGCCGCCAGCGCCCATGGCCCGATGGTGCCGACTTCGACCCCGACCCATGCGCTCCAGTCACCGGGCGCGTCACCCGACACGATGACCATTTCACCCGCCGTGCCGGCAAACCCCGCCGCCGTCACCGCGACACGCGCTCGTTCAGTCGCGGTCGCCAGAACATCGGTCAGCGTCGCCGTCGACACTAACGTCACTGTCCGCGCCGACTGGCCTGTGTCACGCGCAAGCATCGTTGCAAAGTCGGTCATAAGCGTACCCATCGGGTTGAAGGTCGTCGAAGCGGACACGGCTGATTCGCACGCTGAAGCGTGCATTTTCTAGAACGGCTTGGCCACCATCAACCATGTCGCGGCGACCAGCGGCACGGTCGACACCAGCCCCCACGCCAGCCAACGGCGCGACAGCATGCGGAACTCTGCAGGGACGTCGCCGCTGGCGGCAAAGTCTCGCGCCAACCGCGCCTGCCGCCGCTGGATCGGGACAATGATGCCGAGCCAGATCACCCCGGCAGCGACGAAACCGATCTGGCCCCACAGCAACCATCGCGTCCCAACCAGATCCCACCCGCCGATCACCGCCATGCCGTAGCCGCCGAGCATCGTCAGCCCCGCGCCCCACACCGTCATCGACCAGTCGGTATAGGTAACGAGTTTCTGCGCGAACCCGAGCACCTGCGGGCGCCCGTCGGCATCGGCGAAGAACTTCCAGATCGCCGTGACGGTGATGTTGCCCATCAACATCACGACGCCGGTGATGTGGAGAAAACGGGCAATATCGTAGGTCATGAGCACCGACCGTTAGACGCCCCCCGCCCTCGACGCCAGCGTATCACGCCGCCGCTCAATATCGCCCCCATCCCATGGCGCATCCGCCTTGCGTCAATCTCCCGTTCGTAAAAACCTGCTATACTGCGACCAGCGTGGGGGCGGATCGATGGCATCGAGCGACGATCGCTGGCAGAATCGGATGGCTCCGCTGATGGCCGGAGCGGTCGTCGTCACCGCCGTGTTCTTCGCCGTCGTCATGCTGCTCCGCTTTTCGGCGATCGAGGCAACGCTGCAGGAGCCGCCGGTCGCACCCGTCGCGATTCCCTGGTCGGTGACCGGTCTCTCCCCGGCATCGTGGCGCGAGCAGCAGCAGCTCGCCACCGCGCAAGCGACCTTCGCCCTCGAGCGCGAGCTGATCGCCCGCCGCTACCGCACCGCGAGCGCGATCATGAGCCTGCGGATGTGGACCCGGCTCATGGGCTTCCTGACCGGCATGATCCTCGCGATGGTCGGCGCAGCGTTCGTCCTCGGCAAGCTGACCTCGCCCGAAAGCGAGATTGCGGGCGGTGCGAGCGGCGCAACGCTGAGCATCAAGAGTGCGTCACCGGGCATCGTTCTCGCTGTCCTCGGCACCGTCCTCATCGGCCTCGCGCTCGTCATGCCGGTCACCGCCGACGTCCACGACGGGGCCGTTTATTTCGGGCGCGCCGATCA
>JBBRQR010000197.1:0-5718 GCA_038226115.1 Sphingomonadales bacterium
AGGTTGGACGGCGAACGGCAGCGAATAGAACAGCGAGCCGATCACCAGACCGGTGAAGGTAAAGGCGAGGCTCCGCACCCCGAACGGATGGAGCAATGTCATCAGCGGCGATGCGGGGCCAAGCGCGACGAGGACGTAAAAACCGATCACCGTCGGCGGCAGGACGAGTGGCAGGGCCGACAGCGCCCCCGCGATCTCCTTCCACCACGACCGCGACCGCGCGAGCCACCACGCGAGCGGGGTCGCCAGCAGGAGGAGGAGAAGCGTCGTCGTTGCGGCGAGTTCGACCGTCGTCAAGATGACGAGCCTCATCGCGCGGTGGCCGCCGCGTCAGCGCCGCGCATAGCCAAAGCGTCTGATGATTGCGACCGCTGCGGGGGTCTTAAGAAACGCGATGAAGGCAACGGCGGCGGGGTTTGCCGCGCCGGTCTTGAGCAGGACGGCCTGTTGGTCGATCGGCGCATGGTCGGCGTCGGGTACGACCCAACGCGATCCTCCGCGAACGTCGATGACCTGACTTAGGGCGACGAAGCCGAGGTCGGCAGCGCCCGTGGCGACGAACTGATAGGTCTGGGTAATCGAACTACCCCGAACGAGCTTTGCAGCGACACTGTCGTACAATTTGAGCCTAGTCAGCGTTTCTACGGCAGCGACGCCATACGGCGCAGTGGCCGGGTCGGCGATGGCGAGGTGGGTGAAGGCACCGCGCTGCAGGACCGCACCGCGCGCATCGACCAATCCCGGCGTTGCCGAATACAGGACCAGCCGCCCGACCGCATAGGTGAAGCGCGAGCCGCGAACCGCGAAACCGTCGTCTTCGGCTTTTTTAGGGCGCTCGGTATCGGCGGACAGGAATACCTCGAAAGGCGCGCCGTGGCTGATCTGGGTATAGAACGCCCCCGACGACCCGAAGCTGAGCACCGCCGTGTCGCCCGTCGCACGGGTGAAGGCGGCGGCGATCGCTTTCGCCGGTTCGGTGAAGTTCGCCGCTACCGCGACCTGCGTCTCGGCGGCAGACGCGGCGACCGGAAGGGTCAGCGCAAGGCCGAGCGCGAGTATGCGAAGCAGTGTTGCCATCAATCCCTCATGCGACCCGTGTCGCGCGGTGGTGATAGCCGACCCCGCCAGTGCCGCCAAACGCCGCCGCGCCTTGACCGTCGCCGCGCCACCGGGGCACAGCATCCGCGACTTGGGAGACCGCCGATGAAGACCCGCGCCGCCGTCGCATTTGCGGCCAAGCAAGCCCTCGAAATCGTCGAGCTCGACCTCGACGGGCCGCGCGCGGGCGAGGTTCTTGTCGAGATCATGGCGACGGGCATCTGCCACACCGATGCGTACACGCTCGACGGGCTGGACTCGGAGGGGCTGTTCCCGAGCGTCCTCGGTCATGAGGGTGCCGGCATCGTCCGCGAAATCGGCGCGGGCGTAACGAGCGTCGCGGTCGGCGATCACGTCATCCCGCTCTACACGCCCGAATGTCGCCAGTGTAAGTCGTGCCTCAGCGGTAAGACCAACCTGTGCACCGCGATCCGTGCGACGCAGGGGCGCGGCGTCATGCCCGACGGGACCAGCCGCTTTAGCTACAAGGGCACGCCGGTGTTCCATTATATGGGGTGCAGCACCTTTTCGAACTTCACCGTCCTGCCCGAAATCGCGGTGGCGAAAATTCGCCCCGACGCGCCATTCGACAAGAGCTGCTACATCGGTTGCGGCGTTACCACCGGGGTCGGCGCGGTGGTCAATACGGCAAAGGTCGAGGCAGGGGCCAACGTCGTCGTTTTCGGCCTCGGAGGCATCGGTCTCAACGTCATTCAGGGGGCGCGGCTGGTCGGGGCCGACAAGATCATCGGCGTCGACATCAACCCGGCCAAGGAAGCATGGGGCCGCCGCTTCGGCATGACCGATTTCGTCAACCCGAAGGACGTTGCCGACATCGTCGCGCATCTCGTCGACCTGACCGGCGGCGGGGCGGATTACACCTTCGACTGCACTGGCAACACGACCGTCATGCGGCAGGCGCTCGAGGCGTGCCATCGCGGCTGGGGCGTGTCGGTCGTCATCGGCGTCGCCGAATCGGGCAAGGAGATCAGCACCCGCCCGTTCCAGCTGGTGACGGGGCGCGTGTGGAAGGGCAGCGCGTTCGGCGGCGCGCGCGGGCGGACCGACGTGCCCAAGATCGTCGACTGGTACATGACCGGCAAGATCGCGATCGATCCGATGATTACCCACGTCCTGACGCTTGACGAGATCAATCGCGGGTTCGACCTGATGCACAGCGGCGAATCGATTCGCAGCGTCGTCATTTTTTAACGGGAGAACGCAATGTTCAGTCACATGATGGTCGGCACCAACGACGTCGCCAAGGCGAAGAAATTCTACGACGCGACCTTCGCCGCGATCGGCGGCAAGCCGGGGATGCTCGATGACAAGGGCCGCCTGATTTATATGCATAATGGCGGTATCTTCATCCTGACGCCGCCGATCAACGGCGAACCAGCGACCAACGCCAACGGCTTCACGATGGGCATCGCGATGGACGGCCCCGCCCAGGCCGATGCATGGCACGCGGCCGGCGTCGCCAACGGTGGCACCGCGATCGAGGATGCTCCAGGCGTCCGCACCGGCGGCATGGGCGCGCTGTACCTCGCCTATCTGCGCGACCCAGATGGTCACAAATTGTGCGCGCTCCACCGGATGCCTGCCGCCGCATGACGCTGACAACGGTCTCGGTCGCGCGCAGCTTCACCGGCACGCAGGGCGTTTATCGCCATGCGAGCGCGGCGACCGGCACCGACATGACCTTCGCGGTCTACGTCCCCGACCATGCGCCGGGGACGGTGCTGCCCGTCGTGTGGTGGCTGTCGGGGCTGACGTGCACCCACGTCAACGCGATGGACAAGTGCGAGTATCGCCGCGCGTGCGCCGAGCTCGGGCTGATCTTCGTGTGCCCCGACACCAGCCCACGCGGGGACGGTGTCGCCGACGATCCGGCGTTCGATTTCGGCCAGGGCGCGGGGTTCTATGTCGACGCGACGCAGGCCCCGTGGTCGCCGCACTTCCAGATGTGGTCGTACATCACCGCCGAACTCCCCGACATCGTCGCGGCGAACTTCCCGGTTGACATGGCGCGGCAGTCTATCATGGGCCATTCGATGGGCGGCCACGGCGCCCTGACGATCGGGCTGAGCTTCCCCGACCGCTTCCGCGCGGTGTCTGCGTTCGCGCCGATCGTCGCGCCGAGTGCGGTTCCGTGGGGGCAAAAGGCGCTCGGCGGTTATCTCGGCCCCGACCGCACCGCATGGCGCAAGCACGATGCCGTCGCGTTGATCGAGGATGGTGCGCGCATGCCTGCCTTGCTCGTCGATCAGGGCGACGCCGATCCGTGGCTGGCGGAGCAGCTTCGTCCAGACCTGCTCGTGGCGGCGTGTCGCGACGCGAGCATCGACCTGACGCTGCGCACGCGCGCCGGATACGAACACGGCTATTTGTTCGTTTCGACCTTCATCGCCGATCAGTTGCATTGGCATGCGACACGCTGACCAGCGAGCGGCGTTGACCTGCCCGTCACCGCCACTAGGGATGGCGCGATGACCGCCATCGATCACGATCCCCGCGACGCACGGCGCTTGCGTGATGCCTTTGGCGCGTTCGCGACCGGCGTCACCGTTGTCACAGCCGTCGGCCCCGACGGTCGCGTCGGGCTGACCGCAAACAGCCTGACATCGGTGTCGCTCGATCCGCCGCTATTGTTGTTTTGCCCGGCGCGGTCGGCGTCGGCACTGCCAACCCTGCGGAGCGCCGGACGGTTTGCCGTCAACATCCTCGCCGCCGATCAGGCGCATGTCGCTGACCGCTTCGCTCGCCGTGGCATCGACCGCTTCGCCGACGCGACGTGGGACGACCTCGACGGCCTGCCGGTCCTCGCCGGGGCGCTGGCCAGCTTCGTCTGCACGCTCGAGGCCGAACACGACGGCGGCGATCATGTCGTCGTCATCGGACGGGTGGCGGCGATGCGCGGGCACGACGGCGGCGATCCGTTGCTGTATTTCCGCGGGGCGTATCGCCGGGTGCACGTCGCCACGTGACCACGGCGGCGGGGGACCGCGCCGACGCGACGGCCGTCCTCGCGCGCGGCGGGCGGACGAGCTTCGCCGGGTTTCTGCTTCGCCTGCTCGCGCGGATGCCGTTCCTGTTCATCGCTGGACGGCTGTACGGGTCGGCGGAGGTCGGGCGCTTCGGCTATGCGATCCTTGTCGTCGAGCTCACCGCGCAGCTGGCGACGATCGGTCTCAAGCGCGGTCTGGCCGACGCCCTCGCGCGGGAGAGCGCGCCGGACGCCAATATTGTCGCCGACGCCATGCTGCTCGGGCTCGGCCTTGCCGCGCTTGGTGCGGGATTGTTGCTCGTCTGGCCGACTTTGGTCTTTCCGAACGGGGCGATTTCACCCGCCGATCATTTCTTCCCGCTCGTCGCGCTTGCAGTCGCGGGGTCGGACATCAGCCTCGCCGCGCTCGCTTTCCGCCATGACATTGCCGCGCAGGTCCGCGCCCGGTCGATCATCGAGCCATGGACGCTGACGCTGGTCGCCGTCCCGGCATTCTATCTCGCCGGACGGACCGAGGGTCTGCTGGTCGCCTATGCCGCGTCGATGTTCGCCGCCGCCGCGGCATCGCTCATCCCGTGCGCGCGGAGCTTCGGCGCGCCGCGTCGGTGGCAGCCGTCGCCGTCGCGGCTGTGGCGGCTGGCGCGCGACAACGCCCCCCTCGCCGGGGCCGACCTAGCCGATTGGGGGTCGCGGCGGCTCGATTTTTTCATTCTCGGGCGCTTCGCCAGCGCCGAGGTCGTCGGCATTTATTTTGTCGCGCAGAACATCGCCTCGCTTCCGGCCAAGCTCAAGAACAGTTTCGACCCGATCCTGTCACCGCTCCTCGCCACAGCGATTGCCGCCGGTGACAAGGCGAGCGTCGCGGCGCACGTCCGCCAAGTCGCGTTCTGGGTGCTTGCGGCGCAATTCGGATCGGTGCTGGCGTTGGGCATGACCGCGCGCGCGTCGCTTGGATTGTTCGGACCGGCATTCGTCGGCGGAGCGGCGGTGCTGGCGACGCTGCTGACGGTCGAATTGTTCGCGAGCCAGGGCGCGATTGCCGAGGCCGCGCTGATCTACCTGCGGCGACGGACCAACCTCGCGATCGCGGCCGCTGGACTGGTGCTGCAGGCAGGGCTGACCCTCGCCTTCGTCGAACGCTTCGGCGCGCTCGCGGCAGCGGGGGGATTGGCGGTGGCGGTGCTCGCCGTGTCGGTGGCCAAATCATGGCTGCTCGCCCGTGTCGTCGGTGCGCGCGTGTCGGGGTGGCGGGCGTCGCTCGTAATTGCGGCGGCGGGAGCATTCGCCGTCGGGCTGGCGGTCCAGCGCTTTCCCGATTGGATGCGCGCCGCGCGCGGGATAATCGGCTTTAGTCTGGCGCGGGCGACCGCCCTCGCCGAAGTCCTCGAACTGTCGGTCGGACTGATCGCAATTCTCGGCACGTTTGCCGCGATGGTCTGGACAATCGGGTTCAGAGGCGCCGACCGGCTGCTGTTTCAGCGGAATCGTCCGAGCATGACGTGATACGATCGATTATTGCCAAGCGAATGCCGACCGGCACCACTTTTGTCATTATCTGCAAATCGGCATAGTCGCAGACGGCAGCTAAGGGGAAAAGACGATGACGATCAATC
>JBBRQR010000198.1:0-5698 GCA_038226115.1 Sphingomonadales bacterium
CGTCCGAGCAAGCGCGGTGCGGAGCCTCCGCCGAAGGGAACACGGCTTGCCCGCTCGGCGCTTTCGTCGCACGGTGCCCGCGTCACATCCGGGGGGCTCCATGAACACCTGCATCCGCTTGCTCGTCACGACCGCGACCGTCGCGCTCGCCGCCACCGCCATCGCCGCGCCGTTGTCGCCCGCCGCGCTCGAGGCGAAGTTCGACGCGAGTATCAGCAGCGCCGATCAGATGGTGTGGCTCAAGGATTTCTCGTCCGCGCCGAACCACGTCGGCAGCGCCCACGACAAGGTTATCGCCGACAAGACACTGGCAATGTTCAAGGAATGGGGCTGGGACGCGCATATCGAACAGTTCGATGTCCTCTATCCGACGCCGATCAGCACGACGGTCGAGATGGTGTCGCCGCAGCGCATCGTCCTCGGCGGGCAGGAACCCGCCATCCCCGAAGACGCGACGAGCGGTAACACGAGGGACGCGCTCCCGCCGTACGTCGCGTTCCAGGGCGACGGCGACGTCACCGCGCCTTTGGTCTACGTCAACTACGGCCTGCCCGATGATTATGCCGCGCTCGCCCGTCGCGGTGTCGATGTTCGCGGCAAGATCGCCATCGCCCGCTACGGCGCGGGGTGGCGCGGCCTCAAGCCCAAGCTCGCGCAGGAGCATGGCGCGATCGGCTGCATCATCTTCTCCGACCCCGCCGACGATGGTTACGCGCAGGGCGACGTCTATCCCAAGGGCGGCGCGCGTCCGGCATTCAGTGTTCAGCGCGGCTCGGTCGCCGACATGACGACCTACCCCGGTGACCCGACGACGCCCGGCGTCGGCTCGGTCCCCGGCATGACCGGGCGGCTGACGCGCGAGGCGGCGGCGACGATCCTCAAAATCCCGACGCTGCCGATGTCGTATGCCGACGCGACCAAGCTGCTGAGCGCGCTCGCCGGACCGCCCGCGCCGGTTTCGTTCCGCGGCGGACTGCCGTTCGCCTATCACGTCGGCGGCACCGATGCGGTCAAGGTCCATCTCGCGGTCAAGTCCGACTGGTCGTTGAAGCCGCTGTACGACGTCGTCGCGACGCTGAAGGGCGCCAAGCACCCCGACGAATGGGTCGTGCGCGGCAACCACCACGACGGCTGGGTGTTCGGCGCGGCCGACCCGCTATCGGGCAATGTCGCGATGCTGTCGGAGGCGAAGGCGCTCGGGGCGTTGGTCAAAGGCGGCTGGCGCCCCGACCGGACGATCGTCTACATCAGCTGGGACGGCGAGGAGCCGATGCTCCTCGGCTCGACCGAATATGTCGAAACCCACGCCGCCGAACTCCAGGCGAAGGCGGTCGTCTATATCAACACCGACGGCAACGATCGCGGCTTCTACCGCGCTGGCGGCAGCCACGAATATCAGCACTTCGCCAACGCCGTCGCTGCCGATGTCACCGACCCCCAGAGCGGCGGGTCGATCCTTTCGCGGGCGCGGGCGAAATTGCTCGCCGACGCGTATGACGGGCGCGGGCGCGGTGACGAGGACGCAGCGAAAGCGGCGGAGGCGGGCGGCGACCTGCCGATCGGCGCGCTCGGGTCGGGGTCCGACTATTCCTCGTTCCTTCAGCACCTTGGCCTGCCGACGCTCGACATCGCCTTCGGCGGCGAGGGGCAGTCGGGTGGCGTCTATCACTCGATCTACGACAGCTACGATCACTTCACCCGCTTCGACGACCCCGGCCTCAAATACGGTGCGGTGATGTCGAAGACCGTCGGGCGACTGGTGTTGCGGATCGCCGACGCCGACACGCCGCCGGTGCGCTTCGCCGACTTCGCCGACACCGTCGCGGGCTATGCGAAGGAGGTCCACAAGCTCGCCGACGACCGCCGCGCCAAGGACGCCCGCCTGCCGAAACTGACCGCTGCGTTCGCCGCCGCGAGCGACCCGCTCGACAAAGTCGCCGCCCCCGAAGCGGTGACGCCAACGCCGTTCATCGAACTCGCCCCGCTCGACAACGGCGTCGCCAGGCTGGCCGTTAGCGCCAAGGCGTATGACGCCGCCTATGCCGCCAAGGGCGCGAGCCTTGCCCCGGCGACCCGCGCGAAACTCAACGCGAGCCTGCGCGACATCGATCAGCTGTTGCTCGACCCCAAGGGCCTGCCGTCGCGCCCATGGTACAAGAACCTCGTCTACGCCCCCGGCAAGTTCACCGGCTACGGCGCGAAGACGCTGCCGGGCGTGCGCGAGGCGATCGAGGAACGCCGCTTCGCCGACGCCGCCGAATATGCCGGACGGACGGGGGCGGTGCTGGCGAACTATGCCGCGCGACTCGATGCGGCGACGGCGATCATCGGCGGCCAATGACGCCGACCCCGGTGACGTTGGCGACGACGATGGCGACGTTCGACGCGGTCGATATCCGCGTCGGCACGATCGTCGCGGCGGCGGCGTTTCCCGAAGCGCGCAAACCCGCGATCAAGCTGACGATCGACTTCGGTCCCGAAATCGGCGTCAAGCGGTCGAGCGCGCAGATCACCGTTCATTACACGCCCGAAACCCTCGTCGGGCGGCAGGTCGCGGCGGTCGTCAACTTCGCCCCGCGCCAGATCGGGCCGATGATCTCGGAGGTGCTGACGCTCGGCTTCCCCGACGAAGGCGGCGCAGTCGTGTTGATCGCGCCGGGGCACGGCGTCCCGAACGGCGGGCGGCTGTTTTAAGCGCCGCCCCGATCACACTGACCGGCATTCCCCATTTGCGCCCGCGCCCGCGCCCCCCTACCTCGATGCCATGACTACATATGACCACGACCTCTTCGTCATCGGCGCCGGTTCGGGCGGGGTCCGCGCCGCGCGGATCGCGTCGGGGCATGGCGCGCGCGTGGCCATCGCCGAGGAATACCGTGTCGGTGGCACCTGCGTCATCCGCGGCTGCGTGCCGAAGAAGTTGCTCGTCTACGGCTCGCACTTCGCTGAGGATCTGGTCGACGCGCGCCGCTTCGGCTGGACGCTGGGCGACAAGGGCTTCGACTGGCCGACGCTGCGCGACAACGTGCTCGCCGAGGTCGACCGTCTCAACGGCATCTACGAGACGACGCTGAGCGGCAACAACGTCCATCTGTACGCCGCGCACGCCGAACTACTCGACGCGCATACGGTGCGCGTCGGCGACCAGACCGTAACCGCCGACAAGATCCTGATCGCGACCGGCGCGCGCCCGCTCGTGCCCGACATGCCGGGCGCGGAACTCGGCATCACGTCGAACGAGGTGTTTCACCTCGACCATCTGCCGAAGTCGCTCGTCATTGCGGGCGGCGGCTATATTGCCAACGAATTCGCCGGAGTGTTCCACGAGCTCGGGGTGAAGGTAACGCTGGTCAATCGCAGCGACACGATCCTGCGCCAGTACGACGCCGCGCTGCGCGACCGGCTGCTGACGATTTCGATGACCAAGGGCATCAAGTTCGAATTCAACTGCGGCTTCGAACGCATTGAAAAGACCGCGACCGGCGTCCGCGTCGTCGTCACCAACGGCGACCCGATCGAGGCGGAGATGCTGCTGTGGGCGGTCGGCCGCCGCCCGAATATCGAAGGCCTTGGGCTGGCGGCGGCGGGTGTCGCGTTGAACGACAAGCACGCGATCGCCGTCGACGCCGACAGCCACACCAACGTCGCCAACATCTGGGCGGTCGGCGACGTCACCGACCGCGTTCAGCTGACCCCGGTCGCGATCCGCGAGGGCCATGCGTTCGCCGACTCGGTGTTCGGCGACAAGCCGTGGACGGTCGATCATGGCTGCATCCCGAGCGCGGTGTTCAGCAACCCGCCGATCGCCAGCGTCGGCCTGACCGAGGCCGAGGCGCGCAACCAGCACGGCACGGTCCGCGTCTTCACCAGCGACTTCCGCCCGATGCGCAACGTGCTGGCGGGCCGCAACGAGCGCAGCCTGTACAAGCTCGTCGTCGACGCGGCGACCGATGTCGTCGTCGGTGCGCACATGATCGGCCCCGACGCACCGGAAATCATGCAGGCGCTCGCCATCGCGGTGAAGGCGAAATTGACCAAGGCGGCGTTCGACGAAACCGTCGCGCTGCATCCGACGATGGCGGAGGAACTTGTGCTGATGCGGTAAGCGCTGGCGCGGCCGAGCGCAGCGCAACGAGCGCCCTTGCGCTCGTCAGCAGCGCGCGGACTCGGGCCGAGCCGGACGGCGGGGCGGTGCGACCCCCGCACCGAACCCGTCCGACGACCGGCGCGGCTTTGCCGCGACGCACGCTTAGCGTTGTCTGTTTTGGGGTGGGGAGCGGAACGACCGATTTTAATAGACGGGCTTCACATACCTACCCTTCGTTCACGCAATATGGTGCAGCACCGCGCGCCTTGTATTGTGAACTTCGTCGAGCGTCCGTAAGCTGCCGGGGTTTGCCAATCGCCCCCGCGCCTGACCTCTTCGCGCTTCACTTTGAAAGCTCCCGATGCTCAAATTAGCTTTTGTTATCATACTCGCTGCAGCAGGTCCTGCGCTGGCTGAAGACGCCCTCGTCGTTTCAAAAGCCGAATATGGGAGCCGATGGCCATACCCTGGTTTCACAAAGGGTATTGTCCAGTGCAACACTCACGCCGTTACGATCGTCTTGGGGAACAATAAGTTTGGGGTAAACGGTAAAGCTGTCGGCCGTGACGGCTATCCGGATTCACGGAGCCAGATGCGCCGGAGCAAAGACGGGTATTACACTCTTGGAGACGTAGACGGGATCATCGAGCGAGGTATGCGACTTTGCTCTGAGTGACGGGCGAAGCGTTTGATGAACGAGCGACCGCTTCCGGACGGCAGCAATCCACCGCTGAACAGCCGGTAAGAGGTCTTAACCAGTCACAAACCGCTGTCCTACACGCCCCGTTCCGGCATATCGTGAGCCCGCGAGTCGCCACCTGGTGACGGGACAAGCGCTTTCTCATTGTGACTCGCTGCCAGTTTCTTTGCAGCCACAGCAGTGTCGTGATTTTAGCCCTCTACCGTGTGAGGTGTGTGATCTTTCGGCTCCCGCCGCAGTCGTCGGAGGGGGTGCGAATCGAAAAACACGTGCGCCACCGTGACCTTCGATTCGCGTTGGCTGGCATGGGGTCGCAAGCCGCCATTCCCCGCGAGCGTCGCCACCCCACCTTCGCGCTTGACTAGTAGGACTATATTTGGTGCAAACTCGGGATGAGCACCGCATTCGCCCCCTCACCGTCCGCCCCCCGCCGCCATGCGGCATCGGCGATAGCGCATCCGCGTCGGGGCGGAAGAAAATCAAATTTTTTGCGTGGGCGTGACGTTAGCGTGACCTTCGCACCCGCGCTGAGCGCCCCACGCGCGGTGCGGCACCCTCCTTCGACCGACCGGCACTTATCCATCACCCTTGGCGGGAATAACCATAACGGCTCGAAAAGCCTGCATTCCGATAGTGTTTCGTGTGATGTGTGTGATGTTTCGCGGCGCCCGCGAACCAAATCACCTTGCCCCCGGCGCGTGAACCGTCGATGACGCGCGCGATGAACCCCTGGACCCCCGATACATGGCGCGGCCACGAAGCCCGCCAGTTGCCCGTGTATCCCGACGCCGCTGCGCTGGCCGCGACCGAGGCCGAGCTGCGAACGTACCCTCCGCTCGTGTTTGCGGGGGAGGCGCGCGACCTGACGGCACAGCTCGCCGATGTCGCGGCGGGAAAGGCGTTCCTGTTGC
>JBBRQR010000199.1:0-5691 GCA_038226115.1 Sphingomonadales bacterium
GGCGGCCAGCAACAGTGCCACGAGTGCTATTTTCATAAAACCTGCTCCTCATCGGGGGTCGGCGTAAAAACTTGCGCGAACGCGGTCGTCGTGTCGGTCGTCGCGGTGGCAGTGGCGATCGTCGTCACCGGCGGCGCGCGGTGGGCGGGCGCGAACACGATGAACCCCGCCGTGACCGCCGCCGCCAGACCCGTCCCCCCCGCCCAGCGGAGGTAAGGCGGCGACCGGCGCG
This sequence comes from Sphingomonadales bacterium, assembly GCA_038226115.1. Classification (GTDB taxonomy): domain Bacteria; phylum Pseudomonadota; class Alphaproteobacteria; order Sphingomonadales; family Sphingomonadaceae; genus Polymorphobacter_B. Next base: position 233 of record JBBRQR010000199.1, read on the forward strand.
TCGCGCGGGCCGCAGCCGCAGCCGCATCGCCGGGAGCTACGGGCGAAATAGCCCACGCGAACAGATCGGCGTCGAGCGTCGCCGCCGCCGCCTGCGCCACGCACAGGTCCGGACTCGCGGCGATCACCGCCAGTACCGTTGTCCGCTCGGCGTCGGGCCAGCGCACGGGATTGGCTCCGTAAGCGGCGATGATCTCAGCGGCGCGGGTGTGGAGGGGTTCGGTCATTCGTCTCTCGTTTCGGGCCGGTCGCTGGCGAGCAATTGGCTAAGTTCGATACGCGCGCGAGCGAGCAATCCCTCGACCGCCTTGGGGGTGGTATCGAGCGCGGTCGCGACTTCGGCCATGCTCGCTCCCTCGCCGTGGAACAGGGTGATCGCCGCGCGCTGGCGCGGGTTAAGCGTCGCCATCGCCGCATCGACCCGACGCGCGCGTGCGTTGGCGACCGCATTCGCGAACGGGTCGGGAAGGTCGCTGGCGACCTGTGCGGCGGCTTCTATCGGGACAAGCAGCCTCAGCCGTCGTCGCCGGTCGAGGCACTGGTTGACGACGATCCGGCGGAACCAGCCACCAACCGATCCCTTGGCGGGATCAAACCGCCCGGCTTCCGTCCACAACCGGGTCAGCGCACCCTGAAGCGCGTCCTCCGCCTCGGCGCGGTCGCCGGCAACGCGGGTGGCGATCCGCAGGCCCGAGCCATGAAGTTGTCCGACGAGGACCGTGAACGCCCGCGCGTCGCCCCCGGCAACGCGCGCAATCAGGGTCGCAGGGGTTTCGACGGCGTGGAGCATCACCCTCCGCTACGCGGCCAGCCCGCCAAGTCCCCCGTTAGACGGTGTGAAAATCCTTTGCCGCGATCTCCCAGCTCTGTCCCTTGCGGAGCAGCGCGTCGAGGTCGGCGGGCTTACCGGCTGCGACCGCCGAATTCTGTTCGGCAACGGCGGCGTCGAACGTCGGTGCAGGCGAGCACCAGATTATGCCGAGCGCCATCGGGAAAGGGCCGAATGGCATGTCGATAAGCAACTGCGCCATGATCCGGTTGGTCTCGTCATGGACCATGACAACTGCCGTTTCGCCTTCGGCGATGTCGACGACCGAGACGGTCATCGTTGCCGCGTCGAAAGCGAGCCCTTTGGATCCGCCGGCGAACAGCAAGGGCTGACCGTGGACGCAATGGAGCTGGTGATCGGGCGCAGCCTTCTTGTCGGTAAACGCGTCGAACACCGCGTCGTTGTAGACAATGCAGTTCTGAAAGATCTCGACGAAGCTCGTTCCCTTGTGCGCATGGGCGCGCTTGAGGATGTCGGGCATCGCCTTTTGTGCCGTATCGACCGTGCGCGCGATGAACCGAGCGCCCGCCCCCAAGGCAAAGCTGCACGGGCTGGCCGGACGGTCGACCGAGCCGAACGGCGTCGACGGCGACCGCGTCCCGACGCGCGACGTCGGCGAATATTGCCCCTTGGTGAGACCGTAGATCTCGTTGTTGAACAGCAGCACCTGAACGTCGAGGTTGCGCCGCAGCAGGTGGAACATATGGTTGCCGCCGATGCTCAGGCCGTCGCCGTCGCCGGTGATGATCCAGACGTCGAGTTCGGGATTGGCGAGCTTGACCCCCGTCGCCACCGCCGGCGCGCGGCCGTGGATCGTGTGGAAGCCGTACGTCTCCATGTAATAGGGAAAGCGCGACGAACAGCCGATGCCGCTGACGAAGACCGTTTTTTCCGGCGGCGTCCCTATCTCGGGCATTGTCCGCTGGACCGCCTTGAGGATCGCATAGTCGCCGCACCCGGGGCACCAGCGCACTTCCTGATCGGTCGCCCAGTCGGCGGGGACCGTGATGTGGGTCATTTCGTTCATGCCGGAACTCCTAGGGCCGCTTCAATCGCCGCCTCGATCTCGGCGATCTTGAACGGTTGGCCGCTGACTTTGTTGAGCGGCTTCGCGTCGACGAGATACTGATCGCGGAGGACGGTCTTCAGCTGCCCGGTGTTCATCTCCGGCACGATCACCTGATCATACCCGCGGAGCAGGTCACCGAGGTTCGTCGGCAGCGGCCAGATATAGCGGATGTGAATATGAGCGACGTCGTGACCGTGCGCTCGCGCGCGCTGCACCGCCTTGCGGATCGGGCCGTAGGTCGAACCCCAACCGACCAGCGCGAGTTTGCCCGATGACGGCCCTTGGTCGACGGTCTGCAGCGGGATCGTCTTGGCGACGTTGGCGACCTTATCGCGGCGGATATCGGTCATTTCCTGATGGTTCGCGGCTTCGTAGTTGATGTTGCCGGTCTTCACGCCCTTCTCGATGCCGCCGATGCGGTGGGTCAGGCCGGGGGTGCCGGGCTTGATCCAGATCCGGCTGAGCGTATCGGGGTCGCGGGCGTAGGGGTTGATGTGGCCGGTAGTTGGCACGTCGGTGTGGAACGTCACCGGGAACGGCGCAAAGGCAGCCATGTCGGGGACGCGCCACGGCTCGGCGGCATTGGCGATATAACCGTCGGTTAGGACCATCACCGGCGTCATGAACTGGACCGCGATCCGACACGCCTCGATCGCCACCTCGAAACAGTCGCTGGGCGAGCGCGTCGCCAGCACGACGAGCGGCGCGTCGCCGTTGCGGCCATAGACGGCCTGATACAGATCGCTCTGCTCGGTCTTGGTCGGGAGGCCCGTTGACGGCCCACCCCGCTGCGAATTGACGATGACAAGCGGCAGTTCGGTGATAATCGCGAGCCCCATCGCCTCACCCTTGAGCGCGATGCCGGGACCGCTCGATGAGGTTACGCCAAGCTGCCCGGCATAGCTTGCGCCGATCGCCGAGCAGATCGCGGCAATCTCGTCCTCGGCCTGAAACGTCGTGACGCCAAACTCCTTAAGCCGGGCGAGCGCATGGAGGATCGGCGACGCCGGGGTGATCGGATACGAACCGAAGAACATCGGCAGATTGGCGAGCTTTGCCCCCGCAACCAGCCCGAGTGCCAGCGACTCCCCGCCGGTAACGGTACGATAAAAACCCGGCTCAGCCTCGGTCGCATCGACCGCAAACTGCTTTAACGGCCCGTCCAGTTCCGCCGTCTCGCCGTAAGCATGACCGGCATTAAGCGCAGCGGCGTTGGCTTCAGCCAAAGTCGGATTTTTGGAAAACTTGCCCTTCAACCACTCGATCAGCGGAGCGCGGCTACGATCGAACATCCACAGCGCGAGGCCGAGCGTCCACATGTTCTTGCAGCGCAAGGCTTCCTTGTTGCCCAGACCGAAGGGCTTGACCGCTTCGAGCGTCTGGCGGCTGATGTCGAACGCCATCACCTGCCACTTGGCGAGGCTGCCGTCTTCCAATGGGTTGGTCGCATAGCCCGCCTTGGCGAGGTTGCGCGCACTGAATTCGCCGCTATCGATGATGACCAGCCCGCCGGGGCGGAGGTCGCCGACGTTAACCTTTAGCGCGGCTGGATTCATCGCAACAAGAACATCTGGTTCATCACCAGCAGTCTCGATGCCATTCGCGCCGAAGTTGATCTGGAACGCACTGACGCCGAATGTCGTCCCTTGCGGGGCGCGGATTTCCGCGGGGAAGTCGGGGAAAGTCGCGAAATCCTCGCCAGCGAGGGCGGTTGAAAGGGTGAATTGCCCGCCAGTCAACTGCATCCCGTCGCCGCTGTCACCAGCGAAGCGGACGACCATCGTTTCGGCGTGGGTCTTGGCGCGTTCGGGCTTGGGCGCGTCGAAGTCGGACAGTGGCGCAGTCGCCATTAATTAATTCCGGATATAATGAATGGCACGGTCCTACTCCCGACGGCCGGAGCGGGCAAAGAAGTTTTTCTGTAACACACCGCCGCAGTCGGGCGAGGCGGTCAGCCGTGCTGGCGGCGCGGCGATACCGGGCAGATGCCCTTTCCCCGCGCCGCCGCCTCGCCTACACGGCGGGGGCATGACCGTCCCCGCCCTCGGCCAGTTCGTTTCCGGCACGCACCACTTTCCGGTGCGTGTCTATTTCGAGGACACCGACCTTACCGGCATCGTCTATCACGCGAACTACCTGCGCTTCATGGAGCGCGCGCGGAGCGAGATGCTGCGCGCGTTGGGCATCGAGGCGCAGGCGATGCTCGACGCGGGCGACGGCTATTATTCGGTGCACGAATTAAACATCACCTACGCCGCTCCGGCACGGCTCGATGATGTTCTGACGGTCCGGAGTTATGTCGCGCAGGTCCGCGCCGCCGCCACTATCATCGGGCAGGACGTCTGGCGCGGCGACCAGCCGCTGACGCGCGGGCGGGTGACGGCGGCGTGGCTGGCGATGAACGGACGACCGCAGCGGCAACCACGCGACTGGGCGGTGCGTTTCTCCGCCCTGATGACGGAAGCGAGCGCCGCATAATGCCGACCATTCTGGCCAAGACCACGATCGATATGTCGCCGCTGGCGCTGTTTCTCGCCGCCGACATCGTCGTCAAACTCGTCATGCTCGGCCTTGTCGCCGCGTCGATTGCATCATGGGCGATTATCGTCGACCGCGGGCGGCAGCTGAAGGTCATCAATGCCCATGCCAAGGCGTTCGAGGCGTGGTTCTGGAAGGCCGACAGCGTCGACACGCTGTACGACCCGGCCAAGAAAGCAGCGCACCCGTCGGCTCGCCTGTTCGTTGCTGGGATGGACGAATGGCGGCGGAGCATCCTCAACCGTCGCGCCGGAGCGGCGGTCGACCGCGACGGCGTCCGCGCTCGGCTGACGTCGGCGATGGGCGTGGCGGTCGCGCGCGAGATCGACGCGCTCGGCGACCGGCTCAACATCCTCGCGACGATCGGTTCGGTCGCACCGTTCGTCGGACTGTTCGGGACGGTGTGGGGAATTATGCGGGCGTTCGGCGCAATCGCGTCGTCACAGAACACCTCGCTCGGCGTCGTTGCACCGGGGATCGCCGAGGCTTTGTTCGCCACCGCGCTCGGGTTGTTTGCGGCGATCCCGGCCGTCATCGGGTATAACCGGCTGCTCCACGGGCTCGGTCGGCTCGAGGCGCGGCTCGGGGCCTTTGGTGAGGAATTCCATGCACTGCTGTCGCGGCAGCTCGACGGGATGGACGAGCGGTGATGGGGCCTGCCGGGCGGCGCGGCGGTCGTCGCCTCCCGATGGCCGAGATCAACGTCACCCCGATGGTCGACGTCATGCTCGTTCTGTTGATTATTTTCATGGTGACCGCCCCACTGCTGGTGACGGGCGTTCCCGTCGACCTGCCCGACAGCCAGGCGGCGGCGCTGAAGGCCGACGATACGCCGGTGCAGGTTTCGCTCAATCGCGACGGTGACGTCTTCATCGACGATGCGGCGGTGGCTGACGATGCGCTGACCGCGCGACTGGTGGCGCTTCGCGCGGCGAAGGGAGACGACGTGCGGGTATTCGTCCGTGCCGACCGCAGCCTCGACTATGGCCGGGTAATGACCGTCGTCGGCGAGGTGTCGGCGGCA
>JBBRQR010000200.1:0-5674 GCA_038226115.1 Sphingomonadales bacterium
GCCCGTGCTGGCGTCGGACGGGTTCGGCGAGCGGAGGGCTCACCGCCCCGCCGCCCGGCTTCGCGCGAGTCGGCGCTTAGCAGACCAACGCCAAGTGGCGTTCGTCCACTAAGCGCGCGCCGCGCTCAGTCCCGCTCGATACACATCGCGATGCCCATGCCGCCGCCGATGCACAGCGTGGCGAGGCCCTTTTTCGCGTCGCGCTTGCCCATTTCATACAGCAATGTCGTCAGCACGCGCGCGCCGCTCGCGCCGATTGGGTGGCCGATGGCGATCGCGCCGCCGTTGACGTTGACCTTGGCAGGATCGAGGCCGAGCTCCTGGCCGACCGCGAGCGCCTGCGCCGCGAACGCCTCGTTCGCCTCGATCAGGTCGAGGTCGGCGGCGGTCCACCCGGCCTTGGCCAGCGCCTTTTGCGATGCGGTCACTGGACCTATGCCCATGACGGCAGGATCGACGCCGGTCGACGCCCAGCTCGCAATGCGCCCGAGCACCGTCGCGCCGCGCCGCTTGGCCTCGTCGGCGTGCATCAGGACAAGCGCCGCCGCGCCGTCGTTCAGGCCGCTCGCGTTGGCGGCGGTGACAGTGCCGTCCTTCTTGAACGCGCCCTTGAGCCCGCTGACGCTTTCAACGGTTGCACCGTCGCGAATATATTCGTCAGTGTCGACGACCGCGTCGCCCTTGCGGCCCTTGATCGTGACGGGGGCGATCTCGTCCTTGAAGCGCCCCGACGACCGCGCCGCGCTCGCCTTATTCTGGCTGGCGACGGCGAAGGCGTCCTGCGCGGCGCGGCTGATCTGATACTGTTCGGCGACGTTTTCGGCAGTGATTCCCATGTGATAGCCGTTGAATGCGTCCCACAGGCCGTCCTTGATCATCGTGTCGACAAGCTCGACCGCGCCCATCTTGGTGCCCGTCCGCAGCGCCTGCGCATGGGTCGACTGGCTCATGCTCTCCTGCCCGCCGGCGATGACGACCGTCGCATCGCCCGCCATGATCGCCTGTGCACCGAGGGCGACGGCGCGCAGGCCGCTGCCGCAGACCTGATTGACGCCCCATGCCGGGGCTTCCTTGGCGATACCCGCGGCCATCGCCGCCTGCCGCGCCGGGTTCTGCCCTTGGGCGGCGGTCAGGACCTGGCCCATGATGACCTCGTCGACTTCGTCGGCCCCGACGCCGGACTGAGCGAGCGCGGCAGCGATGACGGTGCGCCCGAGTTCGTGCGCCGGAACGCTGCCGAACGCCCCCATGAAGCTGCCGACGGCGGTGCGCTTGGCGGCTGTGATGACGATGTCGGTCATGACGGTTGGCTCCCAGGATTTGGCGCAGGCATAGGCTGCACGGCGCACAGACGCAAAGCGCCACTCGCGTTGCAGCGCAGCAATGACCTGTGCTACTGCAGCATATTGATTATTCGGAAACGACCATGAGCGACGCCGCCGTCCCGATGCCCCCGGTCATCATCAAGAAATACGCCAACCGCCGCCTGTATAACACCGGGACGTCGAGCTACATCACGCTCGACCATCTCGCGACGATGACCCGCGCCGGTCAGGATTTTCAGGTGTTCGACGCCAAGACCGGCGACGACATCACCCATAATGTCCTGACGCAAATCGTGATGGACGGCGAAAACGGCGGGCAAGTCATGCTGCCGGTGCCGTTCCTGCGCCAGTTAATCGCGATGTACGGCGATTCGATGCAGTCGATGGTGCCGCATTATCTCGAGGCAGCGATGACAGCTTTCGGCAAGAACCAGGTGCAGTTCCGCGAATCGGTCGCCGGTGCCTTCGGCGGAACGGCGTTCAAACCGTTCGAGGCGCTTGCCAAGCAGAATATGGCGATGTTCCAGGCCGCCGCCGACATGCTCACCGGGCGCGCCGCGCTTGTGGGGAAGACGGACGACGCCAAGCCCGCCGAACTCGACGCGCTAAAGGACCAGATGGCGGCGCTCCAGGCGAAGCTCGACGCGCTCGGGAAGTAGCGCGCGCGGCCGGGGGGTACTGGCGCGCGCCGACCTATGGCTTCACGAATTTAAGCGTCATCCGGTCTGATTCGCCGATCGCGGCATATTTCGCGCGGTCCTTGTCGCCCTCGTCATATGTCGGCGGCAGCGTCCACACGCCCTTGGGATAATCGTGGGTGTCCTTTGGGTTGGCATTGACGTCGGATGCGGCAATGAACTTGAATCCGGCGGCAGCGGCAAGTGCCTTGACCGTCGACACTTTCATATAGCCGCTCGACGACTGCATCGCATCGGACATCGCCTCGGGCAGACGATGCTCTTCGATACCAAGAACGCCCCCATGCTTGAGCGCGGCGAAGAACGCCTTGAAGGCATCGGGTGCATAGCCACCGATGTAGAAGTTGTGGATGTTGCGGAAGGTGACGACCATGTCGGCGCTTCCCGACGGGGCGATATCGTAATGGCCTTTGCCGAACACCGTCGTCTTGACGCTGGCGTAGGTGCCGGGGTCGGCGTCGAGCTTCGCCTTGAACTTTGCGACCGCTTTCGCGCCGTTCTCCGTCCCCGGAAACGATCCGGCGGCGATGTAGTGGCCATGGTCACGCAGGAACGGCGCGAGGATTTCGGTGTACCAGCCGCCCGACGGCGTGATCTCGACGAGTGTCATCTCCGGCTTCACGCCAAAGAATTTAAGCGTCTCGACCGGGTGGCGATAGGCGTCACGGGCACGGTTTGCCGCCGACCGCTGCGGCCCGACGAGAAGCATGCCGAGATCGGCCTCGACGCGCTGCGCGACGCTTGGCTGCGACTTGACGAGGTGCGGGCCGGCCAGTGCAGGAACGGCAATCGCGGCGGCGAGGACGGTCGGCAACAGGCGCATCGGGCTTCCTTCAGTCGGGAATTGCTTCCCTAGCTGCGAAAGCGGTCAGAATAAATGCGAATTCCTCCGCCGTTTCGCGCAACGCCTCGAACCGTCCCGACTTGCCGCCGTGGCCTGCCCCCATATTGGTCTTGAGGAGGAGCGGATTGGCATCGGTCTTGGTTGCGCGCAGTTTTGCCACCCACTTCGCCGGTTCCCAATAGGTCACGCGCGGATCGTTCAGCCCGGCGGTGACGAGGATTGGCGGATAGTTCTGCGCCGCAACATTGTCGTACGGCGAATAAGCCGCAATTGCGCGATAGACCGCCGCCGAATCGATCGGGTTGCCCCATTCGGGCCACTCGATCGGGGTCAGCGGCAGCGACCCGTCGAGCATCGTGCCTAATACGTCGACGAACGGGACATCGGCGACGACCGCCGCCCACAGCGCCGGGTCGGAATTGGCGACGACTCCCATCAGCGTGCCGCCCGCCGACCCCCCCGAGATCGACACGCGTCCCGGCGACGCGAACCCGGCGGCGATCAGCGCATGGGCGCACGCGACGAAATCGGTGAACGTGTTCGTGCGCTGCTCAAGCTTGCCGTCGAGGTACCAGCGGTAGCCCAAGTCATCGCCACCGCGAACGTGGGCGATGGCATAGGCAATGCCGCGATCGAGCAGGCTGAGGCGGCTCGCGGAGAAACTCGGCGGAATCGATAGGCCGTAGGCGCCGTAGCCGTAGAGGTGGAGTTTGCCGCTGCCGTCGCGCGGGAAGTCGACGGGATAGACGACCGACACCGGCACCTGCGTCCCATCGAGAGCGGACGCGAACAGCCGTTCGGTGCGGTAGCCGCGCGCGTCGTAACCGCTCGGGACCGCCTGAACCTTGCGGACGATCAGCGCGTCGGCGGCGACATCATAGTCGTACACGGTCGCCGGGGTAACCATCGAACTGTAGCTCAGGCGGAGCAACCGCGCGTCGGGTTCGGGGTTGCTCGCGATGCCGACGGTGAAGCTCGCCTCGGGAAAGGCGATCCGGCGTTCGCTGCCGTCGGGGTAGATCAGCCGGACGCCGTCGAGACCGTCGACCCGCTCGCTGACCGCGAGATACGACGCAAACGCCGTCAGCCCGCGCAGATAGACGCGGTCGTCGCCGCCGATCAGGTCGGTCCAGTTAGCGGGATGGCCGAGCGCAGCGGTCGCGAGGCGGAAGTTGACGTGGGTATCGTTGGTGCGGACGAAAAGCGTCGGTCCGCGCACATCGACGTCATATTCGACGCCGGTCGTTCGCGGGCGAACGACGACTGGGGGCGCGGTCGGATCGCCGGTCGGGATCAACCGAACCTCGCTCGTGACATGGTCGGCGGCGGTGACGAGGAAATGGCTGCGGTCGGTCGAGCGGTCGAGGCCGACGAAGAAGCTGGCATCCGACTCCTCGTAAACGATCGAATCTTCATCTCCGCCGAGCCGGTGGAGGCGGACGCGGAACGGACGCCACGCGTCGTTGACTTCGGTCCACGCGAGGCTGGCCGAATCCGCTGCCCAGACCGCGATGCCGATCGCGGTCGTCGCGACGAGCGTGTCGGCCCCGGTCGCAAGGTCACGGACGAACAGTTTGAAGCGTTCCGACCCGTCGTCGTCGGCAGTCCATGCCGCGCGCGCGCCGTCGGGCGAAACGCCGATCCCGGCGAGGCGGAAATACTCCTTGCCCGCCGCCTCGATGGGTTCGCTAAGGATGATGGTCTCATCGCCCCCGGCAGCGGCTCGCCGCAGCCAGACACGGTATTGCCCGCCGGGTTCGAACCGCCACCAGTAATCGAAGTCGCCGTCGCGCACCGGCACCCCGGCGTCGTCGTCCTTCACCCGGCCCTTGAGTTCGCCGAACAGCGTTTCGACGAGGTCGGCATGCGGCGCGAGCCACGCGTCGAACCACCGATTTTCGGCAGTCAGATGGGCGAGGATGTCGGCGTTGTCGACCTTGGGATAACTGGGGTCGCGGAGCCAGTCATACGGGTCATCACGGACGATGCCGTGGTGGGTAGCGGAGTGCGGAATGCGCGCGGCGACAGGCGGGTTGATCATCTCGCGGGCTGTAGCGCGCAGTCGCTTCGGCGGCTACCGCAGCGCATCCACTAGCAGCCCGATGACCGGCACCGTGAACACGCCGATGCCGAACAGGGCGGCGGTCGCGGCGCGGTTGAACAGGCGATATTTGCGCATGCTGATCCGGCTGACGACCGCCGTCTGGCGTAGCAGATCGATGAACAGCGCGTCGGTTGCGAAGCAGCCTTCGTTGGGGAAATAGCGCCGCTGCGCCTCGGCGATATAGTCGGCGACCGGCGCTTTCGCGATATCGCCGAAGAACAGCATATTCGGGGACGCGGCCTCGCTGCCATCGGCGGACAGATGGATAAAGCGCGGCAACAGTGAGGCGATCGCCGTCATCGCGGCGATGATGAACAGCCCCAGCGCGACCATGCTCGCCGTGCGGAAACCGGGGGGCGCGGCGTGACCCGACGCCAGCAGGTTGCCCAGCCCGGCGATCCACACCGACGAAAAGGCGAGCAAAGATGCGTTCTTCGCCTCGGCAAACTTCTGCAGGTCGAGGATGCGGTCGAGGCTGCGCGACAGAACTTTGACATAGGCATCGTCGCGATTGACCGTCACTGGCAACTCCCGGTTTCAATCAGCGTAGTGCGATCGCGCCGCCAAGCCAATCGCCGCAGTTGAGCCCGCTTTCCCGCACGTGCCGACGCGCCTAGGATGGCTGTGCAACCATCGGACACCGCTCATGTCGACCCATGCCGCCCGCCTCGCCGCGCTTCGTGACCAGCTTGCCCGCGACGGC
>JBBRQR010000201.1:0-5664 GCA_038226115.1 Sphingomonadales bacterium
GGCACCATCGGAGCCTGCGACGACTACGGTCGCGCTGTGGATCTGGTGGAGGGTAACGAGCGCCGCGCCCGGGGCAACGGCTGCGGCGGCGCGCGCGCGGTTCTCGGCGACGGCGGTTGGGTCGTCGCTCGATCCCAGCCCTGTGTTGAGCGATGCGAAGATGCCGCCCGACACGCCTCCCGCCCGCCCGAAGAAACCGTGACGGGTGCCCGCGAGCGCAGCGGCGGTGACGAACGGAGCCGTCACACCAGCAAATCGCGACGGCAGATGATGTCGTCATCGGCATGGTCGCCGACCATGAAGGTATACGGCATGACCTCGACGAACCCGGCGCGGGCATAGAAGCGGCGCGCGCGCGGGTTGTCGATAAAGACCGACAGCCACAGATCGGCCGCCCCCTGCCCGCGCGCGGCACCGATCGCCCATTCGAGAAGCGCTGCGGCGACACCGCTGCCGTGCCACGGCGGATCGACATAGAGCTGGTAAAGTTGAAGTCCGGCACGACCGTGCTGCTCGACGTCGAACGTCAGCGGACCGATCCGGGCGTAGCCGACGGCCACCCCGTCGACCTCAGCGAGTTGCGCATGGGCATCACCCGCCAGCACCGTGGCCCAGCGTTTGGGTGTGTGGTGTTCGAGGAAGATCGCAAGGTTCGCGGGCGAGTACAGATGGCCGAAGGTTTCGGTGAAGGTCCGCGCGCCTATGACGGCAAGCGCAGGCGCGTCAGCGATCGTTGCATTGCGATAAGTGACGCTCATGCGAACCCCGGCGGCGCGTTGCCACCCGCCGTCAGTGCCATAACCTTGAACAAACTGCCCATCGCCTCGTCTCCCGTCAGCCGTGCCGCCGCCGCATCGATTTCTGCCGCCTGACGCTCGGTCGCGCGCGCCTTGAGCGTGGCGGCGCGCGCCTCAATGCCAAGCGCGCGCAGGAATGTCCCCTGCCCGACCGGCCCCCATGCTGTCATTCCCGAAGCGACCGCGAGCGCGGTAAAATCGACGTGCGCGGTGAGGTCCACCGCACCCGATTCGGCAAGCAGGTCGGCACGCGCATGACCCCGCACCGCCTGCAGTGTGTCACCGGCGAGCGGACCTGCGTGGCCATAGTCGACGATCAACGCCGCACCGCCGTGCGCCCGGACCCGCGCGCCGACCTCGGCGGCGATCGCGGTCGCGGTGGGACAGAGCTCGACAACGCTCCTGAGCGGCGCGTCGATGAGTGCGGGCGCGATCAGTGGCGCAGCGTCGGTCGCTGCGGCAGCGAAGGTGAGGCCGCCGTCGGTCGCGACGACCATCCGCTCGCGCCAGCCAGCAGGAGTGCGCTCGAATTGTCGGATCGGCAGCGCGTCGAAGAATTCGTTGGCGACGATGAACTGGACCCCGTCGTCAGGGACTTCGGCGAGGCTGCCGCAGTGGCTCGCTCCGGGGCTGGCCCGAGTCTGCGCCGCGCTGAGGACCGGGCTCGTCTCGACGAATACAACCTCGGGCGCCCACCCCGCCGCCACAAAGCCACGCCGCATGTCGGCCATCATCGTCCCCCGACCCGGTCCGAGTTCGACGACCACCGACCGCGCGGGCGACCCCGCCGCGACCCAACGATCGGCGAGCCACGCGCCGATTAGCTCGCCGAACATCTGGCTGATTTCGGGCGCGGTAACGAAGTCCCCCGCCGCCCCGAACGGATCGCGCGTCGCGTAATAATGCGCGTTGCACCGCGCCATATACGTCGCGACCGAAATCGGCGCGGCGACGATTTCCGCGCACAGCCGATCGCCGAACGTCACGCGGTGGGGACGACGGTGCCGCGCCGCTGGCTCGATACGATCAACCACAGCCCAATCACGACCATCGGCACGCACAGCCACTGCCCCATCGTCAGCCCGAAGGCGAGATAGCCGACCTGGACATCGGGTTCCCGGAAAAACTCGATACCAAAGCGGATCACGCCGAAGCCGAAGGTGGCGACCCCGATCAGCAAACCCGGATACGACCGGGCCCGCGTTCGCCAGAACATCAGGTTGAGGATGACGAACAGCAGCACGCCTTCACCGGCGAACTCGAACAACTGACTTGGATAGCGCGGCTCGGTTCCGGCCCCAGGAAAGATTACCCCCCAATCCGTGCCGGTAACACGTCCCCACAGCTCGCCGTTGACGAAGTTTGCTAGCCGCCCCAGGCCCTGCCCGATCGTCGAGACGCACGCGACATAATCGCAGATGCGCAAGCCATCGAGCTTGTTAGCGCGGGCGAACAGCAAGATCGCGATGACGAAACCGATCAACCCGCCGTGGAACGACATGCCGCCTTCCCACAATCGCAGGATCGCCAGCGGATCATGCGTGAAACGGACGAAATCATAGAACACGACATAGCCGATCCGCCCACCAAGGATGATCCCGACCGTTGCCCAGGTAATGAAAGCGTCGCCATGTTCGCGCGTCATCGGCGCACCCCACGAAGCCAGCATCCGGGTCAACAGCCACCAGCCGCCGAGGATGCCGCCGATGTACGCGAGGCTGTACCAGCGCAGCGCGAAGCCGTGGAACTCGAACAACGTCGGCGACAGCCCGAGGCTCGTCCAGTCGAGCGCGATCATCGCGTGGCCGAGCATGTTTTTCCTCCGTGCGACGTGGCGCACATTAATCGCACTTGTCTATCGTGCCACGCGCGCACCATAGTCGGGCGAAGCGATAAGACAATTGGGAGAGGGCCGATGGCCGATCTGGAGACCTTCCGTCACGAAACGCGCGACTGGCTCGCGGCGAACTGCCCGCCCGAAATGCGGCTGCCGATTGCCAGCGACGGCGATGTCGTGTGGGGCGGACGCGGCGCGACGCTGACGCCGCCGCAACGCGCGTGGCTCGACGCGATGGGGGCGAAGGGCTGGACGGTTCCCGAATGGCCGGTCGAATATGGCGGCGGCGGCTTGAGCAAGGACGAAGCCAAGGTGCTCGCGCAGGAAATGCGGAGCATCAGAGCGCGGACCCCGCTCGCGTCGTTCGGCATCTGGATGCTCGGTCCGGCGCTGCTGAAATACGGCAGCGAAGCGCAGAAGCACGAGCATCTGCCGAAAATCGCGCGCGGTGAGATCCGGTGGTGCCAGGGTTATTCGGAGCCGGGTGCAGGGTCTGATCTTGCCTCGTTACGAACATCGGCGGTGATCGACGGCGACGATTACATCGTCAACGGCCAGAAAGTATGGACGAGCTATGCCGACAAGGCCGACTGGATCTTCTGCCTTGTCCGCACCGACGCCGCCGCACCGAAGCACCTCGGCATCTCGTTCCTGCTGTTCGACATGGCGTCGCCGGGCGTTTCGACGTCGCCGATCAAGTTGATCTCGGGCTATTCGCCGTTCTGCCAGACGTTCTTCGACGATGTCCGTGTGCCGCGCGCCAACCTGATGGGGGTCGCCGGCAAGGGCTGGGACATCGCCAAATACCTGCTGACCCACGAGCGCGAGATGATCGGCGATCTCGACGACGGGCGCCGCTCGCTCAGCCAGATCGCGGTCAAGAAGCTGGGTGAAGCGGGCGTCGCGCCGCTGCGAACCGACATCGTCCGCCACGAGATCAACGCCCTCGCCTTCGGGCTGACGATGGAGCGGGTAAAGGACGAGACCAAGGCGGGCCAGGGAACCGGCGCGCTGTCGTCGATGCTCAAATATTACGGCACCGAGCTCAACAAGCAGCGGCAGGAGTTGCTGATGTCGGTCGGCGGCTCCGACAGCCTCGCATGGTCGGGCGACGGCGAAGTCGACACGTCGCGCCACTGGCTCCGCAGCCGCGCCAACTCGATCGAGGGTGGAACGAGCGAGGTCCAGCTCAACATCATCGCCAAGCGTGTCTTGCAGCTACCGGGGGCGTGACGATGGTTGCACACGCGCGGGCCGAGGGTTATGTACAGGCTATGGACATGACACCCCCGCCCGCCATCGCCCAGATTGCGCCAATGTCGTCACGACTGGTCGTGATGATGACGGCGCACGACAAGCAGGCGATCGAGGCGCGGGCGCGGGCACTCGACTTGTCGACGAGCGAGTTTGTCCGGCAGGCGGCGGCTGCCTACGACGAGCGAGTTTCCCCCGAAGAAGAACGGCTGCTCGAAGCTTTGGCCGACGAATTCGAAGCGGCCGTCGCGGCGATCCGCAAGGACTTGCGCGAGGCAATTGAACGATCCGATGCCCATTTCGTCGAGATGGCGGCGATCAAGTCCGCGCCGCCTCCGGTAATCGATCTTGATGACGATCAGCTTGCCGCCCTCGCCCAGATCTTCGGCGGCGTTGTCGAGGAGCGGGTGTGAGCTTCGCCGAGCGACTGTTCGTTGGAATCAAGGATTTGCTGGTAATGCGCGAGGAAATCGCGCGACTGACTGCCGACGTTGCTAAGGCGCAGGCGGTCGAGCGGGACCATGAAAAGCGTCTCGTCCGCATCGAAACGCTGATCGAAGTCGGCACGCGGGGATCTCAGCGACGCTTGCGTTAATAACAACGGCGGGACCATCGGCCCCGCCGCAGGGGGAGTGACGACGTGGCGCTAGTTCTGACCGACGACCAGACGATGGTCCGCGATTCCGCCGACGGCTTCTTCGCTGCCGAGGCCCCGGTCGCCGAGCTGCGACGCCTGCGCGATACCGATGATGCCACGGGCTTCGACCGCGGGCTGTGGGCGAAGATGGCCGAGATGGGCTTTGCCGGCGTGCTCGTCCCCGAAGCGCACGGCGGGGCCGGGTTCGGCTACGTCGCGGCGGGGCTGGTGCAGGAGGCGATCGGGCGTAACCTGTCGCTGTCGCCGTTGCTGTCGACGGCGATCTTGGCCGCTACCGCACTCGTTCGCGGCGGGTCGCCTGAGCAGCAGGCGCGCTATCTCCCGCAAATCGCGCGCGGAGAGCGCCTGTTTGCGCTTGCCGCCGACGAGGCCGCACGCCACGCCCCGCACCATGTCGCGACCCGCGCGGCACCGTCGGGCAACGGGTTCAAGTTGACCGGGACGAAGGCGTTCGTCCTCGACGGCCATGTCGCCGACACGCTGATCGTCGCCGCGCGCACCGACGGGGCCGACGACGACGCGAGCGGGATCACGCTGTTCCTCGTCGACGCCACCGCCCCCGGCGTCGCCGTCGCGCGGAGATCGATGGTCGACAGCCGCAACGCCGCTCGCGTGACGCTGACCGATGTCGAGGTCAACGGCGCCGATGTGCTCGGCACGGTCGGCGACGGGGCGGCGATCCTCGACCGCGTCCTCGACGCCGGACGCGCATGCCTCGCGGCCGAGATGCTCGGGGTGGCGGGCGAGAGTTTCACCCGGACGGTCGATTACCTCAAGCAGCGCGAGCAGTTCGGCGTCAAGATCGGGAGCTTCCAGGCGCTCCAGCACCGCGCCGCGCATCTGTTCTGCGAGGTCGAACTCGCGCGGTCGGCGACGCTGCGCGCGCTCGTCGCCTTGGATGCCGACGAAGACCGCGTGCCGCTGTTCGCCAGCCTCGCCAAGGCCAAGGCCGGCGAGGTCGCCAAGCTGAGCACCGACGAGGGCGTCCAGATGCACGGTGGGATCGGCATGACCGACGATTTCGACATCGGCTTCTTCATGAAGCGCGCCCGCGCCGCGCGCGAGACGTTCGGCGACCACGCCTTCCACGGCGACCGGCTCGCAACGCTGATGGGATA
>JBBRQR010000202.1:0-5653 GCA_038226115.1 Sphingomonadales bacterium
CGCCGCCATCGCAAGAAATTCGGCAGATATATCAATGGGGACATAGGCTGACGCGCTAACCGCCCGCAGGAAGGGTGGCGTCTTTGCCGACGAGCCCGAGCCGAATTCGACGACGGCGCGGCCCCCGCCGACGATCGCGGCGATGTCGGCGCTATGCTGGGCCAATATACCGATTTCGGTGCGCGTCGGATAATATTCGGGGAGGCGGGTGATGGCTTCGAACAATTCCGATCCGGCGCGGTCGTAGAAGAACCGGGCGGGTACGACCATCTGCGGGGCCGACAGGCCGGTGAGGACGGCATCGGCAAAGTCGCGATCGAAATCGTCGGGCACAGGAGCGAGCATCAAACGTCCTTCGCCAGCCGCAGTCCGGAAAACTGCCAGCGGTGGTGAGGTTGGAAAAAGTTGCGTAAACTCAACCGGCTATGCCCGCGTGGGGTAGCACATGATGCGCCGCGCAGGACCATCTGACCGCTCATGAACTTGCCGTTATATTCACCCACCGCGCCCGCTGCCGGGCGGAAGCGCGGGTAGGGCAGGAAGGCGCTCGACGTCCAGCACCAGACATCGCCGAACAGTCCGGGGCCGCCGCTCGGGGCGATCCAGCCGGGGCTGTCGAGCTGGTTGCCGATGGTGGCGTCACCGCCTGCCGCCGCCGCCTCCCATTCAAACTCCGTCGGCAGGCGCGCACCCGCCCATGTCGCGAAAGCGTCAGCTTCATAATGACTTATGTGCGCAACCGGCGCATTGCGGCGGCGCTCGACCGTTCCGCACAGGGTAAATTCGCGCTCGTCGTCCCCCCAATAAAGCGGTGCGGCGACGTTTTCGCGCTGGACCCACGCCCAGCCGTCGGACAGCCACAGCGCCGAATTGCGGTAGCCACCGGCGGCGATGAACGATGCCCAATCACCGTTGGTCACGCACGAATTTGCCAGCTGATAGGGTTGCACCAACACCTCGTGACGGGGGCCTTCACAGTCGAACGCGAAGCCGTCGCCGTGCGCACCGACCGGATGCACCCCGTCACGGTAGGTCGTGTAATCGCGGTCGGGAACCACTGGCGGTGGCGCGTGGCCGTCATAGACCGCCAGACGCATTGGATTGCGCGAAAACAGGTGAAGAATGTCGGTCAGAAGCAGTTCCTGATGCTGCTGTTCGTGCGCGATGCCGAGATCGATCAGATCGCGCGTGGGCGCATCGAGCCGGTGCCACCCGGCGTCAAGCGCGGCGTCGACATGATCGCGCCAGTCGAGCACGCGCGCCAGCGACGGGCGCGTCAACAGCCCGCGTTCGGCGCGCGGATGGCGGGCCCCGACGGCCTCGTAATAACTGTTGAACAAAAAGCCGAAGCGGTCATCAAAAACCCGGTAGCCCGGCACGGTCGCGAGGATGAAGGTTTCGAGGAACCACGTCGTGTGCGCGAGGTGCCATTTCGTCGGCGACGCGTCGGGCATTGATTGCGCGCTCGCGTCGGCGTCGGACAGCGGCGCGGCGAGCGCAACCGACAGCGCGCGCGTCGCGAACAGCCGTTCGCGCTGGTGATCGATCGTCGTCGCTGCTGCCGTCGCCATCGTCACGCCCTCAATACAAGGCTGTAACGCTAGCGGCTGGCTCCGGGTACCCACAAGATGTCGCCGCCGGGGTTGGCGACCCGTCCGGCGACGAACAAATGGTCCGACAAACGGTTGAGATAGCGGATCGCAGACGGGTTGATCGGCTCCGCGCGGCTGGCCGTGACCGCGAGGCGTTCGGCCCGGCGGACGACAGTGCGCGCGAGGTGGAGATGCGCCGCCGCCGCCGTGCCGCCAGGCAGAATGAACGACGTCAGCGGCGCGAGCGCGGCATTCATCGCGTCGATCTCGGCTTCGAGCCGGTCGACCTGCGCCGGGGTGGCGCGCAGGCTCGTGCTGTCGGCGGCGAAATCGTCGCCCGGCGTCGCAAGGTCGGCGCCGACGTCGAACAGGTCGTTCTGAATCCGTGCGAGCATCGCGTCGAGGGCGTCGCCGCCGGTGTGGAGCCGGGCGAGGCCGATGACCGAATTGGCCTCGTCGACCGTGCCATAAGCGGCAATACGCGCATCGTCCTTGGCACGGCGGTCGCCCGACGCGAGGCCGGTCGTGCCGTCGTCACCGGTGCGGGTGTAGATGCGGTTGAGTTTGACCATGATATTCCCTGCCCAGCCGGTCGCGTGGCGCCCACGCGGCCCCGACGCTTAGCCGTGCCGATTGACCATGAACAGGATGATGATGATCACGATCGCGAGGCCCTGAAACGCGACGCGGTAGCTCATCATCTTGTTCGACTGGACGCCACCGATGTCCTTGCCGCGTGCCATGATGAAGATGCCGCGGGCAAGCACCGTCAGCGTCGCGAGCGCGGCGAGGATCATCAGGACAATGAGAATGGTCTGCTGCATGGCGCGGTTTCCTGTGCGACTGCACCGTAGATGGGCGCGATTGACCGTCAGCGAAAGGGACACGGTGCCGCGACCGGCAATCCGACGCCTATTTGTCCATCGCGATTGATCCGACGCTGGTTCCGGACGACACGGTGCCAGCGTCACCCGATGCGGGGCAGCCATTCGGCGAGGATCGCATTGACCGCCTCAGGGGCTTCCTGCTGAACCCAGTGCGATACGCCGGGCAGCCGCTGAACGGTCAGATCGGCGACATGGCGTTCGGTACCGTCGAGGGTTTCGAGGCCGAGCGCGGTGTCGGCCTCCCCCCACACGATCAGCGTCGAAACATCGACCCGCCCGTCGTTAACGACGTGCATCGCAGCGCGGTGGCGGACGGCGGCGCGATACCAGTTGACCATCGCCGTCAGCGCGCCAGGACGCCGGGCAGCATCGGCGTAGATGTCGAGAACGGCATCGGGAAAGCGCGTCTTGTCGACCGCCATGCCCCGGAACGCGCGGCGGATCGCGGCGGCGGCGTTCAGCGCCATCAGCCGTTCGGGGAGCCACGGCAGCTGGAAGAAGGCGATATACCAGCTTCGCCGCCGCTGCGGGGGGTGGCGCAGCGCCTCGGCAAAGCACAGCGGATGCGGCAGGTTCATCACCACCAGCCGCGCAAGCGGTCGGACCTGGCGAATGGCGAAGTGCCACGCGACCGCGCCGCCCCAGTCGTGCGCGATCAAGGTCAGCGTCTTCGCCCCGCTCGCGTCGAACAGGGCGGCGACGTCGGCGATGAGGTGGTTCATCGCATACGGCGCGACTCCGGCCGGGCGCGACGATGCGCCATAGCCGCGCTGGTTGGGGGCCCAGACGCGGTAGCCGAGGCTGGCGAGGAGCGGCATCTGGTACCGCCAGCTAAAGTGGAGTTCGGGAAAGCCGTGGAGGCAGAGCGCGAGGTGATCGCCCGTCCCCGCCTCGGCAACTTCGAAGGTCAGGCCGTTTGCGGCGACGGTGCGGACAGTGATTCCGCTCGACGCGTCGGGAGTCCAGCTCGTGTCCATGGCGCCACGATAGGCGGGAACAGACGATAGCGACAGGGTTTGCGGTTATGAGCCAAACCCGCACCATGCCCTTGACCTCGGCTAAATCCAGTGGTGTCATACACCCGACACACTTTCTGTAGTAAGTGGTGTCACGGATTGACGGACGGTCGCGGGCACGCCCTCGCGGCCTTGAGTGCGACGAGGCCCGACGGACCCACGGCTGCTCCATTAGGGGAGCGGGCGAGCGCATGTATCATCCCAACCTTTTGTCGCCACCCGAAGCGTGCCCAGCGCTGGTGCTCAACGCCGACTATACCCCGCTGTCGTATTACCCGCTCAGCCTGTGGTCGTGGCAGACGGCGATCAAGGCCGCGTTCCTCGAGCGCGTCGACATCGTCGCCGAATATGATCGTGAGATCCGGTCGCCCAGTTTCAAGATGAAACTGCCGTCGGTGATCGCGCTGCGCCAGTATGTCCGCCCGGCGACGCATCCGGCGTTCACCCGGTTCAATCTGTTCCTGCGCGACAAGTTCGCGTGCCAATATTGCGGGGCCCGCGAGCGCGAGGACCTGACCTTCGACCATGTTGTCCCGCGTGCCTATGGCGGGCGGACGACGTGGGAGAACGTCACCACCGCGTGCGCGCCGTGCAACCTGCGCAAGGGCGGGCGGACGCCGGCGGAGGCGCATATGTCGCTCCATCAGCGCGCGTATCAGCCGAACAACCACCAGTTGCAGGAGAACGGGCGAGCGTTCCCGCCGCATTTCCTCCACGCGACGTGGCGCGACTATCTGTACTGGGACAGCGAGCTGGAGGCGTGACGGCGGCGGTGGCACTGGCCGCCGCGTGGCACGTTGCAACCCACGAAATGCTCGCGTTCGCCGCCTGCGGTCTGGCGGTGTCGATGCTCGACGATATCGTCATCGACCTTGTGTTTGTGGGCCTGGGTGCCCGGCAACGGTTGGGGACAACCATGCCGGTGGCGGCGGCGGAACGCGGCTGGATGGCGATCATCATCCCCGCGTGGGACGAGGCGGCGGTGATCGGCGCGATGCTGCGGCACTTGCTGCACCACCTCGATTATCCGCGCTTCCGGATATTCGTCGGCGTCTATCCGAACGATCCGGCAACACGAGCGTGTGTCGAGCAGGTCGTCGACCCCCGCATCGCGATCGTGTCGTGCGCGCGGCCCGGCCCGACGACCAAGGCCGACTGTCTCAACCATTTGTGGCGCGCGGCTGTCGCATATGAGGCGGCGGCGGGGATGCGGTTCAAGGCGATCGTCCTCCACGATGCCGAGGATGTCGTCGATCCTCGCGAGCTCGATGTCTTCGACGCACATTTGCCGCGTCTCGCGATGGTGCAACTGCCCGTCGTTCCGCTGGTCGATGCCACCTCACGCTGGATCAGCGGGCATTACATCGACGAGTTCGCCGAGGCGCACGGCAAGGATGTCGTGGTCCGTGGGGCGATCGGCGCAGCGGTGCCGAGTGCGGGGGTCGCCTGCGCGATCGACCGGACGATGCTCGGCGTCCTCGCCGGTCGCGACGGCGCGCCGTTCGACCCCTCGAGCATGACCGAGGATTACGAGATCGGTCACCGGATCGCCGCGCTCGGCGGGCGCGGGGCGCTCGTCCGCTGCCGGGGCGTGGCGGGGACGATCGCGACCCGCGAGCATTTCCCGGCGACGCTCGACACCGCGATCCGGCAGAAGACGCGGTGGCTGCTTGGTATCGCGCTCGACGGCTGGGACCGGATCGGCTGGCCGCCGGGGCTGGCCGACCGTTATATGCTGCTACGCGACCGCAAGACGATCATTGCGCCGCTGCTCGTCGGCGCGGGGTATCTGGCAGGGGCGATGGTCGTCATCGACGCGTGGCTGCCGTGGCTCGTGCCGGCGGCGCGGCGGTTTGCCCCGCTGGTCCCGGCGGGGTCGGTGCTGGCGGTGGTGCTGACGATCAACGCCTCCGCGCTCGGCTGGCGGATGGGGCTGCGCGCTGCGTTCACCGGCAGCGTTCACGGTTGGCGCGAGGGAGTCCGCGCCGTCCCGCGCACCATCGTCGGCAACTGGATAAATGCCGTCGCCGCCGTCCGTGCCCTGCGCCGCTACATTCGCATCCGCGCCGGGCGCGAGGCCCCACGCTGGGACAAGACCGCCCACCGCTTCCCCGGCTCCGCCGTCACCCTGACCGAATGACCGCCCCGCCGAGCCGCC
>JBBRQR010000203.1:0-5647 GCA_038226115.1 Sphingomonadales bacterium
GACCTCGTCATGGGCAACCGCTTTCAGGGCGGGATCGCGCCCGGCGCGATGCCGCCGCTCCACCGCTACCTCGGCAACCCCGTCCTCAGCTTCGTCGGGCGGCTGTTCTATCCGTCGCAGATCGGCGACTTCCATTGCGGCCTGCGCGCGTTCCGCCGCGACGCGATCCTCGGCCTCGGCCTCAAGACGACCGGCATGGAGTTTGCGTCGGAGATGGTCGTCAAGGCGACGCTGGCCAACCTGCGCGTCGCCGAAGTGCCGACGACGCTGTCGCCCGATGGCCGCTCACGCCCACCGCACCTGCGCTCGTGGCGCGACGGCTGGCGGCACCTGAAGTTCCTGCTGACGTTCGCGCCGAAGTGGCTGTTCTTCTACCCCGGCGCGGTGCTTGCGATGGTCGGCAGCGTGTTGCTCGCGGCGTTGCTTCCGGGCAGCCTGCGCGTCGGCAGCGTCACGCTCGGTGTCCACACCCTGTTGTTCGCCGCCGCCGGGGTCATCATCGGCGCGCAGTTGATGAGCTTCGCCGTCGTCGCGCGGCTATTTGGCGTCCGCGAGAAACTCTGGCCGACATCGCCGCGCATCGAACTGGCACGCCGCCTGTTCACCATCGACCGGACGTGCGTCGCCGGGGCGGTAATGCTCGTCGCGGGTATCGTCCTCGCCGTCGCCGCCGTGCGCGGCTGGGCGGGCACCGGCTTCGGCAACATGGATGTCGAGGGGACGATGCGCCTCGCGATCCCGTCGGTCCTGCTGTGTGCGCTCGGCGTCCAGGCCCTCGTCACCGGCTTCTTCGCCGCGCTGCTGACGAGTGACTGACGCGGCGGCGCGTCCCGCTTGGGTCGGGCAAGTCGGGAAGTTCGCCATCGTCGGCGGCCTCGCCTTTGTCCTCGACGCCGGGGTCCTGTGGCTGACCCTGCGCGCCGGAGCATCGCCCTACGCCGGACGGGTCGTGTCGATCGCTGTGTCGATCGTCTTCACATGGTGGCTCAACCGCCGCCTGACCTTTGTCACCGCGACGCCGCCGTCATGGCGCGAGTTCGGGGCGTATGTCGTCCAGTCGCTCCTCGGCGCAGCGGTCAACTACACCGTCTATTCGGCGGTCATTGCCGCTGGCGCGCCGGTGGTCGCGGGGCTCGTCCTCGGCACGGGCATCGCGGCGGTGTTCAATTTCTACCGCTATCGGGCAATTCTCGGGCAGCCCATGCCGCCTCCTCCCCAGCCACGTCGGTGACAACGAAGTACCAGTCGCCGTCGTCGCTCGCGATCGTATCGACCGCGATGAAGGTGACAAGCGCGGCCCCGCCGTCGTCGACCAGCCGCCACCGGCTCGTCACCCGCGCGGCATCGTCGGGTAGGTCCTCGATGTGGTCGACGACTGCCGTAACCCCGGCGACGCCGTGGCGCTCCCACGCCGCCGACCGCGCGTCGATCCATGCGTCGAGCTCGGCGTCATCCTCGATAAAGGTCGTCCCGGCACCGTCGGCGATCATCTGCGGCAGGCCCATCACATCGGCGATCGCCTCGCCGTCGCCGCTGTTCCACGCATCGGCGTGCGCCGTGATGAAGTCGGCGATGGCCGCGTGAACATCGCTCATCGGTCCCGCCGCCCAAGCAGGCGCAACCGCAGCGCGTTCAGCTTGATGAACCCCTCTGCGTCGCGCTGGTCATACGCCCCGGCATCGTCCTCGAAGGTGACGACCTTCGCCGAATACAGCGAGTGCGGCGACTTGCGCCCGACGACATCAGCGCGCCCCTTGTATAGTTTGAGCCGCACCGTGCCCGTCACCTTGGCCTGACTATGGTCGATCGCCGCCTGCAGCATTTCGCGTTCGGGGGCGAACCAGAAGCCGTTGTAGATCAGCTCAGCGTACTGCGGCATCAGCGCGTCCTTGAGATGCGCTGCGCCGCGATCGAGGGTGATCGACTCGATGCCGCGATGTGCCGCGTGGAGGATCGTCCCGCCGGGCGTCTCGTACATGCCCCTCGACTTCATGCCGACGAAGCGGTTCTCGACGAGGTCAAGCCGCCCGATGCCGTGGAGCTTGCCCAAGTCGTTGAGCTTGGCCAGCAACGCCGCCGGACCGAACCCCTCGCCGTCCACGGCCACCGGATCGCCGCGCTCGAAGTCGATCGTGATGTACTGCGGCGTCGCCGGTGCATCCTCGGGCGAGCCCGTGCGCGAATAGACGTAATCGGGGACCTCGTCCCACGGGTCCTCAAGCACCTTCCCCTCGCTCGATGTGTGGAGAAGGTTGGCGTCGGTCGAAAACGGGCTCTCGCCGCGCTTGTCCTTCGCCACCGGGATCTGGTGCGCCTCGGCAAAGGCGATCAGCGCTTCGCGGCTGGTCAGGTCCCACTCGCGCCACGGCGCGATGATGCGGATGTCGGGGGCGAGCGCGTAATAGCCAAGCTCGAAACGGACCTGGTCGTTGCCCTTGCCGGTCGCGCCGTGGCTGACGGCATCGGCCCCGACGCGCTGTGCGATCTCGATCTGCTTCTTGGCGATCAAGGGTCGCGCGATCGACGTGCCGAGCAGATACTGGCCCTCGTACAGCGCGTTGGCGCGCATCATCGGGAAGACATAGTCGGCGACGAACTCGTCGCGCAGGTCCTCGATGAAGATCTCCTTGACGCCGAGCAGCTTGGCCTTCGCCCGTGCGGGTTCGAGTTCCTCACCCTGGCCGAGGTCGGCGGTAAAGGTCACCACCTCGCAGCCATAGGTCTGCTGAAGCCATTTGAGGATGACGCTGGTGTCGAGGCCGCCCGAAAAGGCGAGGACGACCTTCTTGGGTGGTTGCGCAGTCGTCGGCATACGGGCATCCTCAGGCAACGGCGGCGCACCATAGCCGCGCGGCGCGGCGATGCAACGCGGGTGCGATGGCGGCATTGGCGGGCGGATGCCAGCGATGTGACGTGCAAGGCATTCGAGGCACCCAGTGAGTCCAACCCTCCGAATCGCCGCAAGCCTAGTCATCGGGTGCGTTGTCGTTATCGCGCTTGCTCGTCTGGGCGTTGTGCTCGCGCGGCTGTCATGGCCCGATAATGTCATCGCGGAACGCCACAAGACGTATACGCTGGCGATGCTCATCGCCCGACTGGCAGTCGGCGCGCTAAGCGTGGCCGCGGCGGCGTGTGCCACGACGTTCGTGGCCCGCGATCAAGGCCGCGCCGCATGGTGGCTCGGCACTATCTTCCTCCTCATCTCGCTGCCCAATCACCTCTACTTCGTGTGGCGCGGTTACCCTTGTAGGTATCACGCGGTGTACCTCGCCTATCTCGTCCCGATCGCCGGATTGTCGGGCCGCGTGGTGCGTCGACAGATCGACGCCCAACTCAAACCGCCGCCGGCCCGACCATCTGCCATCCGCCCGAACGGCGCATCAGCACGAAGCGGTGATACACCAGCGCGAGGCAGATATCGGCGGCGATGATCAGCTCACCCGTCCGCCCGTCGGGGTTCTGCCATGTCAGCACCGCCAGACCGGCGGTGGCGATCAGGCTGACGATGTTGGTCAGCGGAAACAGCGGCGCGCGATACGCCCCTTCTTGCCCCGTAAGCCCGCGTCGCCGCCCGATGAGACCGGCCGTGTTGAGCAGCATCCAATTGACGATCCCGTTCGCCGCCGCCAGCAGCACCAGCGTCCGCAAGCCGAATAAGGTGAACGCCATCGCCGTCGCGCCAACTACCAGCGACGCGATCCAAGGTGACCCAAAGCGCGGGTGGAGGCGAACGAGCGCGCGGTTAACCGGAGCCGCCCAGATCGCGTCGCGCCCCGAACTCCACAGCCAGCGCCCGTAGCAAATCACCAGCGCCATCACCGCGTTGAAGATCGCCGCCGCGATGCCCAGCCCAATCGCCGTCGCGAGCGCGCGCGATGCGTGTTGGGTGATGAAAGCGGCGAAGGGTGATTCGGCGGTCAGCGTCGTCGGCAGATCGCGGCTGCCGACCGCCAGCGCGAGCACGGGCAGCACCATCGTCAGGATCGAAATGACCGTGATGCGAACAACCAGCCGCCCGACGCGCGCTGGATCGCGCAGTTCCTCGGCGAAGTAGATCGCCTGACCCGCGCCACCGACCGCCCATGACGCCGCCGACACCGCCCCGGCCGCGATGCCGAGCGTCAGCGGCAAGGCGATGCCGCCGCTGGAAAAATGAACAGGGGCGATGAGTACTTCCGCCAACCCCCGCGCCGGTCCGGTAAAGCCCATCAGCGTGACCAGCGCGAGCGCGCCAAGTTCGATGGCGAGGAACACACCGGTGACGACTGCGCCGATGCGGATGTTGACGATCGCCCCCGCCGTCGCGAGCGCCAAAGCCGCGATCGCCGTCGGGATCGGCGGCAGCCATGGCATCACCCCGCCCAGATAAAGTGCGATCCCGCTCGCCGTCAGCGCGATGAACACCGGCGTCGAAAGCAGGTCGAGCCCGAACTGGACGAAACCCCAGCGGGGACCAAGGACCCGCCCGATCATCGCGTAATCACCCCCGGCGAAGGGAAAGCTCGCGCCAAGCTCGGCCTGCGCGAAGGTAAACACCAGGGTCAGCATACCGCCCGCGACGAACGCCAGCGCCGCCCCGGTCCCCGCCTGATGAATGACATCGGCCCCGATAACGAAGACCGATGCCGCCGGTGACACGACCGAAAGGGTAAGCAGCGCGACTGCCAGCGGGCCTAGTGTCCGTTCAAGCGAACCCGTCTGCGCCACCCCGTCCCCCGAATATCAAAGGGTACTATGTGAACGGGTAACTGACCGCGTCAACGGCGGCGGGCCCACGTCGAAGCAAGTCCGGCGCAGGGGCTACCTATTTCGCCGCTGCGGTGATCTTGGCCGTCAGTTCGGGGACAAGTGTGAACAGGTCGCCAACGAGGCCGATGTCGGCCACTTGGAAGATTGGCGCATCGTCGTCTTTGTTGATCGCAACGATAATCTTGCTGTCCTTCATCCCGGCAAGATGTTGAATTGCACCCGAAATTCCGACCGCAACGTACAGCTCGGGAGCGACGATCTTGCCCGTCTGGCCGACCTGATAATCGTTCGGGACATAACCCGCGTCGACCGCTGCCCGGCTCGCGCCGAGCGCCGCGCCAAGACTATCGGCGAGCGGCTCCATGACATCGTGAAACTTTTCGCTGCTCCCCAAGGCCCGGCCACCGCTGACGATGATCTTTGCTGCCGTCAGTTCAGGACGCGTACTGGCGGCGAGGTCGGCCCCAAGGAAGGTCGAAAGTCCGGCGTCGGCGGTCGCGGAAACGCTTTCGATCGCGGCACTCCCGCCGGTTGTGGCCGCCTTGGCGAACGCCGTACCGCGAACGGTGATGACCTTCTTCGCGTCGCTCGACGTGACGGTGGCGATGGCATTTCCTGCATAGATCGGGCGGGTGAATGTATCCGGCCCCTCGACCGACAAGATCTCGCTGATCTGCGCGACGTCGAGTGCGGCGGCCACACGCGGGCTGAGGTTCTTGCCACGCGTCGTCGCGGGAGCAACGAAGGCGCTGTAATTACTCATCAAGCCGACGACGAGCGGGGCAAGATTTTCGGCCAGGGCGTGGCCGTAGATCGGCGCGTCGGCGAGAAGAACCTTGGTGACACCGGCAACTTTCGCCGCTGCGTCGGCCACCGCCTGCGCGCCGTCACCCGCGAC
>JBBRQR010000204.1:0-5521 GCA_038226115.1 Sphingomonadales bacterium
CCGCGTTACCGCCGGGAACGCGCGTGACGGTCGAGGGGCTGTTCGCGCGCGTGCCCGCCCGCCGCAAGTTCCTCAAGTCCGAACGCGCCGAACTCGCGGCGTGCCTCGACGTCGTCCGGCGGCTGGCGATGGCGAACCCCGGCATCGGCTTCGACCTGCGTCACGGTGGGCGGCGGTTGCTCGCGGCGGAGGCGGCCTCGGGCGGTGTCGACGGGCGTCCCACGCGGCTCGGCGCACTGCTCGGCCACGACTTCGCCGCCAACGCGGTGGCGATCGACCTCGAGCGCGAGGAACTTCGCCTCGGTGGCCTCGCGGGGGTGCCGACGTTCAACCGCGGCGTTGCCGACCACCAATTCCTGTTCGTCAACGGGCGACCGGTCCGCGATAGGCTCCTCGTCGGCGCGGTGCGCGGGGCGTATCAGGACCTGCTCGCGCGCGACCGCCATCCGGTCGTCGCGCTGTTCCTCGACGTCCCCGCCGATTTCGTCGACGTCAACGTCCACCCGGCGAAGACCGAGGTCCGCTTCCGCGATGCGGCACTCGTGCGTGGAATGATCGCGTCGGGCCTGCGCCGCGCGCTCGACGCCGCCGGTCACCGCGCGAGCACGACGGTCGCGGCGCATGCGCTGGGGGCGTTTGCGGTTGGCGCGTATCCGGCGCCCGTCTTCCCACAGGCCCCGCCCGTCCCAGAGGGGTCGCCATTCCCGCTCGGGACGGGAGCGGTTGGTGGGCAGCTGGGCGAGGTGCACAGCCCGTGGTTCGCTCCCGTCGCGCGCGCCGAAACCCCCGCGCCCGACGCGGCGGCGACGATGGCCGCCTTCCCGATGGGGGTCGCGCGCGCGCAGGTGGCGGGCACCTATATCGTCGCCGAGACCCCCGACGGGATGATCCTCGTCGACCAGCACGCCGCCCACGAGCGGCTGACGCTCGAACGGCTGAAGGCCGCAGCGGCGGGGCGGGCGACGGCGAGCCAGCTCCTGCTGCTACCGCAGGTCGTCGATCTCGACCCGGTCGCCGCCGCGCATGTCGTCGAACACGCCGATGCCTTCGCCGCGCTGGGCCTCGACGTCGAGGGGTTCGGCCCGGCGGCCGTTCTCGTTCGCGCCGTCCCCGCCGCCCTCGGCACCGTCGACGCCGTCGGCCTCGTCCGCGACCTCGCCGACGACCTCGCCGCCTTCGACAGCGGTATGGCGCTGGCCGAGCGCCTCGATGCCGTCGCCGCGACGATGGCGTGCCACGGCAGCGTCCGCGCGGGGCGCCTGCTGTCGGTCGCCGAAATGAACGCGCTGCTCCGCGAGATGGAGGTGACGCCTCACTCTGGCCAGTGCAATCACGGGCGTCCGACTTGGGTCAAGCTGGCGAAGACCGACCTCGAGAAGCTGTTCGGGCGGCGATGAGCGACGGCGCGGCGCGGCTGCTGATCGTCTATAACGCCGACGCAGGCCCGGTCGCGGCGTTGCTCGACATGGTCCACAAGATCGTCGCGCCGTCGACCTACCCGTGTTCGTTGTGCGGCGTCACTTACGGTGTGGTGGCGATGAAACCTGCGTGGCGCGCGTATCTGGCGACGCTGCAGCTCGCCGTCGACTTCTTTCACCGGCCGGATTTTCATGCCGCCTATCCATCGTTTGCCGCCGCGCCGCTTCCGCTGATCGCGCGCGCGGATCGGGGCAGGGTGACCGTCCTGCTCGATGCGGCGGCGCTGGCGCGGTTGCCGACGGTCGACGTGCTGATCGCGGCGCTCGCCGCGCGGCTGGCGACGGACGCGGACGGCAGCGAATGTTAGCTCTGTCCTACACCCCCCGTTCGGATTAGGCTTTGTGACATGACCAATCCTTCGCTCCCGTCCGCACCGCCGATCAACCTTATTGGTTACGCCGGTTTCGGGCAGCGAAGGAAAGGGGGGGGCCGCGTGGCGCGACCTTCGTCAACTTCCAGCGGCGGATTTACCGCAGCGGCTAAGTTGACGGTCGCGCTGCTCGCCGGGTTCGTTGTCGCCGGAGCGCCGGTGGCGGCGGCAACAACCGCCGATTCGCTTCTTGCCGCCGCGAAGGCGGCGCAGGGCGATCAGCTCAAGCTGCTGGAGAGCGTCGTCAATATCGACTCGGGTACCGGCGACGTCGACGGCGGGCGCAAGGTGATGGCGGTCCTCGTGCCACGCCTGAAAGCGGTCGGCGCGACGATCGAAACCGTTGCCGCCGAGGCCCCCGGCCTCCCCGAAAACGTCGTCGCCGTGGTCAAGGGGACCGGCAAGACGCGCATCCTGATGATCGGGCATATCGACACCGTCTTCGGCCCCGGCACCGTCGCCAAATGGCCGTTTTCTAACGACGGCACCCGCCTCCACGGCCCCGGCGTCGGCGACGAAAAGGGTGGGGTGGTCGAAGGGATCAAGGCGCTCGAACTGCTCCACGCCAGCGGCTTCACGGATTTCGCATCGATCACCCTGCTGATCGAGACGAGCGAGGAGCGTGGCTCGCCGGGAACGCGCAAGCTGATCGCGCGCCTGCTCGACACCGCCGATGTCGAATTGAACCTCGAACCCGGCGATGCGCCCGACAGACTGACGGTGTGGCGCAAGAGTTCGACGGTGGTCACGATCGACGTCACGGGCAAGGCCGCGCACGCCGGGGTCGCGCCGCAAGACGGACGCAACGCGGCCGTCGAACTGCTCCACCAGTTGCAGGGCTATGACAAGTTCCCGCACACCGGCGACCAGACGACGGTCAATCTGACGTTGCTCGCGGCGGGGACGCGCAACAATATCATTCCCGACACCGCGAGCGCGACATTCAGCGTCCGCGCGCGCACGGCCAAGGCGGCCGACGACGTGCTGGCGCAACTCGAAGCGAATGCGAAAACGATCGCGGTTCCGGGAACGACCGTGTCGATCCATCACGAACCGGCCTTCCCGCCGCTGGCGAACAACCCCGCGACCGATGCCCTCGCGGCGCGCGCGGCGAAGCTCTACGCGGTCACCGGGCGGACCCTCGGCACCGGCGGCAACGGCGGCGCGTCGGAAAGCGCGATGGCGGCGGCGCGCGGCGTCCCCGCGCTCGACGGCCTCGGCCCGGTCGGCGGCGGGTTCCACAGCGACCGCGAATACGTCGACCTTTCGAGCGTCACGCCGCGCCTGTACCTGCTCACCGCGATGCTCCGCGATCTAGGTATAAACGGGGTGCGTTAACCCGCCATTTCGCTCAGCGCGCTGCGCCCGCGCTTGACGGTCAACTTGTTGAGCGCATTGACATAAGCCCGCGCGCTGGCGACGAGCGTGTCGACGTCGGCCCCGGTTCCACGCACCGTGCGGCCATTCTCGACGAGCATGACGCTGACCTCGGCCTGGGCGTCGGTCCCCTGCGTCACGGCATGGACCTGGTACAGCTGGAGCGTCGCGGCATCGTGGGGCACGATCTTGCGGATCGCCGCGAACAGTGCATCGACCGGGCCGTTACCCCGCACCGCTGCCGTCGTCTCGACACCGTCGACCGACAGCGTCAGAATCGCGCGCTGCGGCCCGGTCGAGCCGCAATAAACCTCGACTTCGACGACCCGGATTGCGTCGTGCCCGCGCAGTACCTCGTCATCGACCAGCGCAACGATGTCCTCGTCCCAGATCGCCTTTTTGGCGTCGGCAAGATCCTTGAACCGCTTGAACGCATCGCCAAACTCGTTGTCCGACAACGTGTAGCCCAACGAGTCTAGCTTTTGACGGAACGCCGCGCGGCCCGAATGCTTGCCGAGCACAAGGTTGGTCGCGCCCTGACCGACACTTTCGGGCGTCATGATCTCATAGGTCGACGCATCCTTGATCATCCCATCCTGATGGATGCCGCTTTCATGCGCGAAAGCGTTGGCGCCGACGATCGCCTTGTTCGCCTGGACCGCCATGCCGGTGATGCCACTGACCATTCGGCTGGCGCGGGTGATCTCGCTCGCGACGATTGCGGTCGTATATGGCATGACGTCTTGGCGAATGCGGATCGCCATGGCGATTTCCTCGATGGCAGCGTTACCCGCGCGTTCGCCGATGCCGTTGACCGTCGCTTCGACCTGCCGCGCACCCGCCATGATCGCCGCGAGTGTATTGGCTACGGCGAGGCCGAGGTCGTTGTGGCAATGTGTCGAAAAGATCGCGTCACCGGCATTTGGAACCCGCGTCAAGACGTCGCGGAACATCGCGCCATAGGTTTCGGGTGTCGCATACCCGACGGTGTCGGGCAGGTTGATCGTGCGCGCGCCTGCCCTGATCGCGGTCTCGACCGCGCGGCACAGGAAATCGGGGTCGGTGCGCGTCGCGTCCTCGGCCGACCATTCGACATCGGGACACACGTTGCGCGCATGCGCAACTGAGCGTTGAACTGCGTCAAGGACCGCGTGCGGCTCCATATTCAGCTTGACCCGCATGTGGAGCGGTGAAGTAGCAATAAACGTGTGAATACGCGGGCTGCGGGCGCCCCTCACGGCGGCCCAAGCGCGGTCGATGTCGCCGGTCGCCGCGCGCGCAAGGCTGGCGACAGTTGCGCGCTCGCACTGGCGAGCGACTTCGCGGATGGCTTCGAAGTCACCCTCTGAGGCGATCGCGAACCCGGCTTCGATGATGTCGACGCCGAGCGCCTCGAGCTGGGCGGCAACACGCAGTTTCTCTTCGAGGTTCATCGAGCAGCCAGGCGATTGCTCGCCGTCGCGAAGTGTCGTGTCGAAGATGCGGATAAGATCGGTCATTTGCGTAGGCCATCCCGACGGGGCGGAGCGTCGATGGCACAGCAGATTAGCTAGAACACCGACAAACTTTTCTACCAGTCGATCAGCGAGGTGTCGACCCACCGCCCGTGAACGAAAGCATAAGAGAGTATTAGGGGCACATTATATCAATTTTAATACCATCACTGTAACAAAATAAGTATTAGCAATCTGGTAAGTTGGATTGTTAAGTGTTGATTAGCGAGTGCGCGGGGATGCGTCTGGCAATCGTGTAGTCGAGGGTGGGAAACATGATTTATACTAAGTTAATTGGTGTACGTGTAGTCATTTCTGCAGTATTTGTTACGATTGCGTTACCTGCCTCGGCGGTTACGTTATCGGCGACAGCAGCGACATTTGACGTTACCCTGAATTCCCTCGCGGCCGGCGATACGTTGGCAATGGTGGGTTATTTCGGTGAAGTGCGACTGACCAATCGCGCCTTCGCTCAAACGATCACTCTCGACGGTACGAACGCTACATTCTCGACAACGATGGTCTTCGATAATGTTCGCAACGTCGCCCTCCGTGGCGGCACGTTCAACATCGGGAACAACGGAGGTTATGCAAAGGGTGTCGCCGTCTATAACGGAGCCAACGTCTATATTGACGGCATAACGGTGAATGGCGGCGGCACGGTCGATCAATTTGGCGTGACGGTCAACGGTACGCACAATGCTCAGGTCACGAACAGTAAATTCAAGGGCCTCTATTCCGGGATAGCCGTTGGCGCTGTGGCCGGTGGCTTTCTTGCCAAAAACACATTTACAGCGTCGAC
>JBBRQR010000205.1:0-5519 GCA_038226115.1 Sphingomonadales bacterium
GAGGTCGAGAGCATCGTCGAGGGCATCGTCGCCGACCTCCTCGTCGCCGACGGGGCCGAGGACATCAAGGTCGGCGCGGTCATCGCGCGGCTGACAGCGGAGGGCGAGACTACTGCTTCCATTCCGCCTGTCGGGGCTGGGGGGGCGACTACGAGCGACGAGGCAGCCCCCACGCCCAAACCCTCACCCTCCCACCCGCCAAGTGGCGAGCGGGCCGCTCCCTCTCCCCAAATGGCAGAGGGGAAGAGTGCAGCGCCGCCTTCCTCTCCCATGGAAGGAGACGGCGACTCGCGCGCCGACGCCGCGCGGCGGGGTGAGGGTGCGGAAGGCGTTGATCACGGCGCGTCGAACGCCCCCCGCATTAACGCCAGCCCGCTCGCCCGCCGCCTCGCCGCCGCTGCCAACATCGAGTTGTCGGGCATCGCTGGAACCGGCCCCCACGGGCGCGTCGTAAAAGCCGACGTCGACGCGGCGGTCGCGACCACGCTTGCCGCACCCGCCCGGAGCGACTGGGCGCCAACCGTTACCACCGACCGCGCCCATGACACCCCGACACCGCAGGCTGTGCACGGTGCAAGCGCCCTCCCGCCGCCCGCCGGGGTGCCGATGGAAGCGGTCAAGCTGTCGAATATGCGCCGGACGATTGCACGCCGACTGACCGAATCGAAGGCGACCGTGCCGCACTTCTATCTAACCGTCGACGTCCGCCTCGACGCGCTGCTCAAGCTACGTGGCGAAATCAACAAATCGCTCGAAGTCGCTGGAATCAAACTGTCGGTCAACGATCTGCTCATCAAGGCGCTCGGCGTGGCACTTACCCACGTCCCCGACGCCAACGTCCAGTTTGCGGGCGACACGCTGTACAAATTCGCCCGCGCCGACGTGTCGGTCGCCGTTGCGATCCCCGGCGGCCTCATCACCCCGGTTATAACCGACGCTGCCAACAAGCGGTTGAGCGTGATCGCCAGCGAAATGAAGGACTTGGCCGCCCGCGCGAAGGACGGAAAATTGAAGCCCGAAGAATACCAGGGCGGCACCGCGTCGATCTCGAACCTCGGCATGTTCGGCATCAAGCAGTTCGACGCCGTTATCAATCCGCCGCAAGGCCTCATACTCGCGATCGGCGCAGGCGAGCCACGCCCATATGTCATTGATAATGCTCTCGGCATCGCCACAGTGATGAGCGCTACCGGCAGCTTCGACCACCGTGCCATCGACGGCGCCACCGGCGCGCAATTCATGAGCGCGTTCAAGGCGTTGGTCGAAGCGCCGTTGGGAATGCTGGCGTGAGTGAGACCTTCGACCTCGCCATTCTCGGCTCTGGCCCCGGCGGGTACGTCGCCGCGATCCGGGCGTCGCAGCTTGGCCTCAAGGTCGCGATCGTCGAGCGCGAGCGGCTGGGGGGGATTTGTCTCAACTGGGGGTGTATCCCGACCAAGGCGCTGCTGCGGACCTCCGAGATCTATCATTATATCCAGCACGCCGATGCCTATGGACTGAGCGTATCGAATGTTTCCTTTGACTTGACCAAGGTTGTTGAGCGGTCGCGCAAGGTGGCGGGGCAGCTCAATGCCGGGGTCAAGGGGTTGATGAAGAAGCACAAGATTACCGTCGTTGAGTGCGTCGGCGCGCTGACCGGGGCGACGCAGATTACCGTCACAACCGGCGACGCGACGCGGGTTCTCGATGCGGCAAACGTCATCATCGCTACGGGTGCCCGCGCGCGCGACCTGCCGGGGACGCCAGCGGACGGGGAGCGCATCTGGACGTATCGCCACGCGATGGTGCCGCCGGAGATGCCGATCAAGCTGCTCGTCATCGGTTCGGGGGCGATCGGGATCGAATTCGCGAGCTTCTACAGCGACATGGGGGTGAAGGTCACCGTCGTCGAGATGCTCGGCCGCATCTTGGCCGTCGAGGACGCCGAGGTGTCGGCGCACATGGCCAAGACGCTGACCAAGCAGGGGATGACGCTCGTCACTGGGGCCAAGGTGTCCGACGTGCGGACCGGCCCCGACGGTGTCGCGGCAACGATCACAACCGCCGACGGACAAGCGACGACAGAGACTTACAGCCATGTCATCGTCGCGATCGGCATCGTCGCCAACCTCGAGAATATTGGGATCGAGGCGCTCGGTGTCGCGGTCGAGCGCGGGCATGTCACCGTCGATCCCTATGGTATGACCAACGTCCCCGGCCTGTGGGCGATCGGCGATGTTACCGGCGCGCCGTGGCTCGCGCACAAGGCGAGCCATGAGGGGATCGTCGCGGTTGAGAAGATCGCGGGGCTTAATCCGCACCCGTTCACGACGTGGAATATCCCGGGCTGCACCTATTCGCGCCCGCAGGTGGCGAGTGTCGGGCTGACCGAGGCGGCGGCGATGGCAGCGGGGTACGCGGTCAAGGTCGGCAAGTTCCCCTTCATCGGCAACGGCAAGGCGATCGCGCTTGGTGAGGCCGATGGCTTCGTCAAAACGGTGTTCGACGCCGCGACGGGGCAGTTGCTTGGCGCGCACATGATCGGCGCGGAAGTGACTGAGCTTATTCAAGGTTATGTTATCGCGCGTCAGCTCGAAACGACCGAGGCGGAGCTGATGGAGACGGTGTTTGCTCACCCAACTCTGTCCGAGATGATGCACGAAAGCGTGCTGGGGGCCTACGACCGCGCGATACACTTCTGAATGATCGCGGTCGCCTTCTTGATGATGGCGACTGTGACGAACCCCCTCGACGCGGCGATCAAGGCAGCGATTTCGCCGTGCCCACCGGCCGTAAACGGCGAGATCACGGTGTGCGCCCGCCGTGCCGAGCCCGGTGAACGGAGCCAGTTTCTTTCGCCGATCACGCCCGAATACGAGGTTGGCGACCCGCGCGCTCGGAGCGTGGCGCGCGAGCGATACGATCTGCTCGACCATGACGCGGGCGGAGCGAACACCTGCTCGACCGTCGGCCCAGGCGGCATGTTTGGCTGCCGCTTCAAGGGGCACAAGGCGTGGGCGACGCAGCGGGCCGGGGCACGTGACAGCCGAGGTCCGCTCTACGACAAATAAGCTGCTTCAGCGCACCTCCTCCTCATTCCAGTCGAACGTAACCGGCTCGAACCGTCCGGTCGTCGCATCGAGGACGCGCAGAACGCCGGCGGCGATGTCGAAATGCGTTCCCTGCAGCCCCAGACGTCCGGCGGCGACGCGTTCGGCGACGAAGGGAAACGTCATCAGATTATCGAGGCTCAGCCGGATGGCGGCGAGTTCGAGCGCCTCCTGCGCGTCGATGTCGGGGCTCAGCGCAGCGGCGGCGCGGATACGGTCGCGCGCGGGTTCGATCTTTGCCATCCACCGCCCGATGAACGCGCCGTGCCCTTCGGCGGCCTCGTCGAACTTGCCCGTCAGCGACGCCGAGATGCCGCCGCAGCGGGCGTGGCCCATGACGACGATGTGATGAACCTCGAGCTGGGTGACGGCGAACTCGATCGCCGCCGACGAGCCGTGGGTCGCACCGTCGGCTTCATACGGCGGGACGAGGTTGGCGACGTTGCGCATGACGAACATCTCGCCGGGGGCCGAATCGAAGATCCGCGTTGGGTCGACCCGGCTGTCGGCACACGCGACGACCATAACGCGCGGAGCCTGACCGCCGTGCGCAAGGGCGTCGAAGCGCGCGCGCTGGTCGTTATACGGGCCGGCACGGAAGCGGCGATAACCGTCGAGAAGGGCGCTGAAGGCGGGCATTTCTAGCGGCTCGCCAAGCGCGTAACTTCACATTCTTCACACGCCGACGCTCGTGTGCCGAGGGGGGATATGCGCGGGAACCACGGGCGGAGAGCATGGCTGAAACGCGCCCTTTTTTGTACCAAGGACGTTAAGTCCGATATAAGTTCGTGGTGACGCGTCGCGTTCGACGTGTGCGTTTGACGATCCGACCGGGCAGGGTGGGCGGTGACAAAGGGGCGACAGAGAGCGTTCATCGCCCCTTCCTGCCAAATTCGTCGCGTGTAGGACAGCGCCAATCGCCGCACCGGGCGGCAGCGTGTCTGCCTTGCTGTCGGGTTTCCATCCGGTCATCTGCCGCGCCGGGAAGCGACGTTTTGGGCCCAACGGCGGGCAGTCGCCGATCCACCGAGCCGCACGCAACCCCGGCAAAGACGTTGCTTGCGGAGCAGCCTGATTCGGTCGATCTGTAGTTTGTGTCTTCGGGGGATGTGACATGAAGTTGTTGGCGCTGACGGCGGTCGTGCTGGCGGGAACGGTTACACCGGTGTCCGCGTCGGTCAGCGCCCCGCCGCGCGCGACCGCCGCCCGCCCGCCCGCGAACGACGCCGACACGACCGCGTGGTGGAGAACGACCGCCGCGCTGTCCAACGACGCGATGGAAGGACGCGACACCGGTTCGCCCGGCTATGACCGCGCCGCCCGACTGGTCGCGGACCGGTTCGCCGCGGCGGGACTGAAGCCGCTCGGCGACCACGGCGCGTGGTTTCAGCGGGTTGCGATGGAGCAGGTGGCGGTGGCGTCGGCGACGATCCGCGTTGCTGGCCGCCCGCTTGTCTTCCTGCACGACATAACCGTTTCGCCCACGCCCGACCTGACGACGCGCCTCGACGCGCCGATTGCGTATCGCGGTTATTGCGCGGCGGACGCGCTCGGCGACGTCAAAGGCAAGGTTGTTATCTGTCACGGGACGCATCGATCTGGGTTGCCCGGTGGCGCGGCGCGGCAGGCTGCGATCACGGCGGCGGGGGCGGTGGCGCTCGTCACGATCGCCGATCCCGGCTTCACCGTCGAGCCGCCGCGCTGGCCGTTTGCCTATGCACGGACGGTGTGGCTCGCCGCCGACCCGGCGCCGTCGGAGCCGGTAGCGCGCTTCACGCTCAACGCCGCCGCGCTGGCGACGATGATCGGCGGCGCTCACGATGCCGCCAAGCTGATCGCCGACGGCAGCAGCGGTGCGCCGTTACCCAGCTTCGACGCGCCGGGTCGCTTCGACGCGCGCTTCACGTTGGCGCGCAAGGCGATTGCGTCGCCCAATGTGATCGGCGTGCTGCCGGGAACCGATCCGGCGAAGGCCGATGAGGCGATCGTGCTGTCGGCGCACCTCGATGGCTATGGCCCGGGCGAGGCGGTCGACGGCGATGCCCTGTACAACGGCACGCTCGACGATGCCGCCTATGTCGCGCTGCTGATACAGCTCGCGCAGAACCGCCAAGGCAAGGGTTTTGCGCGACCCGTTATTTTCGCGGCGTTCACCGGCGAGGAGAAGGGTCTGCTCGGCGCAACATGGTTCGTCGAGCATCCGACCTTGCCGAAGTCGAGGATTGCTGCCGATATCAATCTCGACCAGCTGCGCCCGATCTTCCCGCTCGATCTGCTCACTGTCCACGCGCTCGACGACACGACGCTCGGCGACGACGTCCGCGCTGTGACGGCGGGCATGGGGATCACGACGCAGAACGACCCCGAGCCCGAGCGCAACCTGTTGCGCCGCGCCGATCACTGGCCGTTTCTGGAGGCGGGCATCCCGGC
>JBBRQR010000206.1:0-5516 GCA_038226115.1 Sphingomonadales bacterium
GGCGACGAGGAGCGCGAATGCGGTCGCATGGCGGCGGACCGGGCTGGCGCGCGGTGGCAGATCGACCGCGTGCGACCCGGCGCGCGCGGCGGGTGATCCTGCCCACCGCTCGCCCGCCGGGATCGCCGCGCCCGCCGGCAGCGCCGACAGGTTGTCGAGCATCGCGCCGTCGCCGACGGTCGCGCCGCGTCCGACCACCGCCATCGCGCCCACCGTCGCGCGGGCACCGATGGCGACCCGACCGAGCTTGAGCAGTCCCCCCTCGACCGCGCTCGTCGCGAGCATCGATCCGGCATCGAGCGCGGCGTCGTCGCCGATCGTCGCGAGGTCGGCGGCGTCGATGAAATCGCACAACAGCAGCGCATCGCGCCCGATCGTCGCGCCAAGCAGCCGGTAATAGGTCGCATAAGCCGGTGTGCCTGCGAGGTACTGCGATGCGACCGTCTCGAGCACGCGGCGGACGAGCCACCAGCGGAAATAATAGGTACCCCACAGCGGGTACTCGCCGGGACGCGTCCGCCCGATGACGAGCCACTTGAACGCGACCGACGCAAGCAATAGCAGCGGTGGCAGCGCGACAAATGCGCCCGCCGCCGCCGCCGCCGCCTCTGCGCGCGACAGCCCGTTCGACGCCCAATAGACGTAGGCAAGATACGGCAACAGCCATTGCAACCCGGCGAAGGCATAGACGAACGGCAGCGCAACGGTCTGCGCGGCGGCGCAAAGCGCGAAGCGCAACGCGGGAACCGGAGCGAACGCCGCCGCCATCGTCGCCCCCGCCGACGCGCCGCGCGCCGCCAGCCGCGCCGCCAGCGCGCGGATCGTCGGCGCGGCGTAAAGGTCGTTGATCGACAGGTCGGCGAGCCCCGGCAGTTGCCGTGCGCGCGATACCGCCCGCGCCGCACGCAGCGAATGTCCGCCGAGGTCATCGAAGAAGTCGGCGGTGACCGACACCGGCAGCGGCGCGAAGACCTCGCTCCACGCCGTGTGCAGCTCGGCCTCGATCGCGGTTGCCGGGGCGTCGATCGCCGACAGCGCCGCACGCACGGCGGGGGCAGGCAACGCCTTGCGGTCGACCTTGCCCGAGACGAGCAACGGCAGCCGATCGAGCACCTCGTACAGCGCCGGACGCATGTACGACGGCAGTCGGTTCTTGAGCGCGGTCGCGATTGCCGCTGCATCGATCGTCGCGGCGGGGCGGGCGACGATATAGGCGACGAGCGTCTCGATCCCGTCGGCGGCGTGGAGCGCGCAAACCGCCGCCGCGACGGCCGGATCGTCGCCAATCGCCGCCTCGATCTCGCCAAGTTCGACACGGTAGCCGCGAATCTTGACCTGCGTGTCGATCCGTCCGGCGAAGGCGATGGTACCGTCGGGGCCGACACTGACGAGGTCGCCCGAGCGATACACGCGTTCGGGACCGACATCGCTATCGAGGGTCAGCGTCACGAACTTCGCCGCCGTCAGATCGGGCAGCCCGACGTAGCCCGCGCCAACCCCCGGACCGCCGATGATGAGCTCGCCGGGCGTTCCGGGTGCGACCGGGACGAGGTCGGCATCGACGACCCAGGCGCGATATCCCGGCAGCGGCGTCCCGATCGTCACCGGCGCGGTCGCGCTGAGTTCGGCCCATGTTGCGGTCACCGAGGTTTCGGTCGGGCCGTAGGTATTGAGCAGCCGCAGTCCGGGCCGCGCCCACCGCCGCGCAAGTTCAGGCGGGCAGGCCTCGCCGCCAAGATTGATCAACCGGACGCGGGGAAGCGGCGTATCGACGACCGCGAGCAGCGAAGGTACGCAATGCCAGACGGTAACGCCTTCGCGGGCGATCGCGGTGGCGACGTCGGGACCGCTCCGCGCGATCGCTTCGCTCGACACGACGAGTTCGGCCCCGGCGCGGAAGGCCGGCCACATCTCCTCGATCGACATGTCGAACGCGAGGCTGAAGCCCTGAAAGACAACGTCATCGGCAGTGAGGCCGAGGATCGCACTTTCGGCACGAACGAGGTGGGCGATGTTGCGATGGCGGATCGCGACCCCTTTCGGCCGCCCGGTCGTGCCGGATGTGTAAATGATATAGGCCAGATCGTCGGGGGTGGCGTCGGTCGAACTCCGCGTAAAGCGCCACGCCTCGCCGCTGGCGATCTCGCCCAGACGGTCATCGAACGGCACGACGTGATCATGGACGAAATCATCGACGCGCTCGGTCGTCGTCAAAATCAGCTTCGCCGCCGCGTCGTCGGCGATGAAGTCGACGCGATCGGCGGGAAAACCCCAGTCGGCCGGTACATAAGCCGCACCCGCTTGCAGAACGCCGAGAATGGCGGAGAATTGATCGAGGCCGCGCGGCAGGCACAAGACAACCCGGTCGCCGCGGGCGATGCCGCGTCCGCGCAGGAAATGCGCGACCTGCGCGGCGCGGCGGGCGAGTTCGCCGTAGGTCAGACTGGTGCGCCGACCGCTTACCGCGTCGGGATCGGCCAGATGCAATGCGGGCGAATCCGGTGACCTTGCCGCCGTGGCGTCGAAAATCTCGTGGAGCAGTTCGTCGCGTTGATAGGGTGGCGCTGGGTATGGCGCGGCGGCGGGATCGATCTGATACATCGGCGTGCGGACGGTCCAGCGGGCGTGAGCGGTGCTGCCCTCTACGTCGCACCGCCGCGATCGCCTAACCTTGATCCGAGGTGCCGGTTAAAATCACTAGCGCAACGCGTTCCGGAGGTGGCGCGGCACCGCGCCATTCCATCGGCGGTCTGGGTTGATAACTACATTCGATAGACTGGCCTACGGAGGTTACATACCCCACAACCCGCAGAACGTCCGCGAAAAACCGTCAGCTGAACACTCAACGCGACTAAACGAAAAAATGCGACCGGCGATCGAACGCCAGCCGCATTTCACCTTGATATCTTTTAACCGCTACGTGGGATACCCGCAGGTATCCGAAAGACCGCCTAGTCAAGCCAGGGCGGAATTTCACGCCAAAGGCTGACGATCAAAGCTAGCAAGGTGTTCATTTCGCAACTCCAGAGCGGGGGGCT
Source organism: Sphingomonadales bacterium (assembly GCA_038226115.1). GTDB lineage: Bacteria > Pseudomonadota > Alphaproteobacteria > Sphingomonadales > Sphingomonadaceae > Polymorphobacter_B. The sequence goes on from JBBRQR010000206.1 coordinate 3,039, forward strand.
ACAGCTACTCGTAAGGACATTCACCATGTTTTGTGTGGACGTGCAAGAGGAAAAGGCGAATTAATCGAGCTTCTGCGCTCAATTCACGGTGCTTCGTGTTCATTTGAGAAAAAAGTTATTCTTTTCCGGTATTTAGCGTAATATACTACGCTTGAGCAGGCGTGACCGTTAGAGGACAGGATGACCAACAGGCTGCCTACGGGCCGAATTTCACTGACGACGTACCGCAAACCCGCGAATCGCAGCGGCAGGTAGCAGCCTTGGAGGATAAACCGTTCGATGCTTCTCCGATTTCTCGCTAGACTGGCACCATGGCTCGTTTGATTCACTTTTTGACGACGATAGCTTCTGTGCTTGGCGACGGTGTTGGCAACTTTTTTCGCGCAATAGGCCGGGGAGGACCGGAGACTGCGCGGCGCCGACGGGCGCGCGACTATCGCCGCCTTTTGCGGAGCGAACTCGACGGGGCTTTCGCCAGTGGCGAGATTTATCTCGTCTATCAGCCAAAGCTCTGCCTGCGGCGCGGGATCTATGATGGCGTCGAGGCGCTGATCCGCTGGCAGCACCCGAATCTTGGCGAGGTCGACAGAACAAGCGTCATCACGCTCGCAGAGGAAACCGGCCAGATCCATGCGCTGACACTTTGGATCATCGGCACGGCAATCGCCGATCAGCGGCAGTTGCTCAAGCGGGGGATAGATCTCTGCTTCAACATCAACATGTCGGGCAAGTCGCTGGGTAGCGATACGTTCATCACCGAAGTGTGCGCCCTCGCGGCGACTGCGTCGGGGGTCATCGGCTTCGAAATCACCGAAACCGCGTTCATCGACAACCCCAAGGCGGCGCTGGCGAATTTTCGCCGCCTCTCGGCTTCGGGCATTCGCCTGTCGATCGACGATTATGGGTCGGGGCATTCATCGCTGGCGTATCTCAAGGAACTGCCGGCCGACGAGCTGAAGATCGATAAGTTGTTTGTCAGCGGCATGACGAGCAGCAATCGCGATCCCTTGATCGTGCGTTCGACGATCGACCTCGCCCATGCGCTCGGGATGCGCGTCGTCGCCGAAGGCGTCGAGAGCCGGGCAACCTTGGCACTGCTCCGCGTGATGGGATGCGACGTCGCGCAAGGCTTTTTCATCAGCCCGGCCCTCCGCATTGCCCAACTCGAGACCTTCCTCGGCGATACCGGGCATCTCGCGCGGCTGACCGATACCGAAATATCGCTGACCCCTGCCAAAGGATTCTGGGTGCGGTCTGAACGCGACAATGCCGCAGGAGCGATTGCCGATGGCTTGGTCGCCAAGGACTAGCGTCGTCCGCGCCATTTTTTCGCGCCGTTTTGTCGCTGCCTTCGTCACCATTGTGGCAACCACCGGCGCAGCGCCGCCGCAACGCCTCGTCGATGCCGCCGCCCGCTCGGCTTTTGATGCGTCGGTCGAACAGACCAAAGCGACAATGCTCGGCGATCCCGTCCGCGCCGAACGACTGGCACATGGAGCGGCAGTGGCGGCGGCGGCATGGCCAGCGGGCGCGGTGCGCGACATCGCGCTCGCAACGGCGCAATGGCTCGAGGGCGAGGCGGCCTACCGGACCGACCAACTTACGCTGGCGGAACCGCTTATCGCGGGCGCGCTGCGCACCGCCGAGCGGGTCGCACCGGGATCCAAGCTGAATGCCGACCTCTTGCTGTCGCGCGCGCGGATCGAAATCGCGCAGGGCCGCCCCCAAGCCGGACTCGCCGACCTTCAACAGTCCCATGGTCTGTTTCACCGGCTCGGCGATGCGCGCAGCGAAGCCAAGGCGCTACAGAGTATTGGCTCGATCTATCAAGATGCTCAGGATTTCAATCGAGTCCTCGACTATTATCGGCAGGCCCGCGACGCCTATCCCAGCGATCCGATGCTCAGCCTGTCGGCGAGTAACAATATGGCAATTGCCTATTCGCAGACCGGACGCCTCGATGCCGCGATGCGCGAATATCGGCACGCGTTGGAGATCGCCCGACAGATCGAGAGTCCGCTGCTAACCGCAAGCATCCTCGAAAACATCGCCGATCTCCAGATCATCGACCGGCAGTTTGGCGCGGCACGGGCCGCGATCGCGGAAGGTTTAGGGCTGACACGCGAATCCAAGGCGATTACACAGCGCCCGACGCTGCTCGGCACGCAGGCAAGACTTGAAATGGCCGAAGGCCACCCCGCCGCTGCGGTTCGCTCGATCGAGGCAGCGTTCGCCAGCGTCAACGACGCGACGACGAACCAAATATATCGCCCGGTACATCTAACGGCATACCAAGTGTACAAGGCCAGCGGCGACTATGCGCGCGCGCTCGGTCATCTCGAGGCGTTTCGCGCGCTCGACGATGCCGGTCGGACGCTGGCGACCTCGACAAGTTCAGCGCTGATGGCGGCACGGTTCGATTTCGCCAACCAGAACGCCCGGATCGCGCGTCTCAACACCGCGCGACTCCAGGCCGAC
>JBBRQR010000207.1:0-5511 GCA_038226115.1 Sphingomonadales bacterium
CCGCACCGTCGACCTGTTGCCGATTGCCGAGGTCGCGTCGCGCGCCGGCATCCCGACGATGGCGGTCGAGCCGTACGGCCGGTTCAAGGCGAAGATCGATCTCGTCTGGCTGAGCGCGCAACCACCGCGCGGCAAACTGATACTCGTCACCGCCGTCAATCCGACGCCTGCGGGGGAAGGCAAGACGACAACGTCGATCGGCCTCGCCGACGCACTCAACCGGACCGGGCGACGCGCCGTGCTTGCGCTGCGTGAACCGTCGATGGGGCCAGTGTTCGGGGCGAAGGGCGGCGCAACCGGCGGCGGGCGCGCGCAGGTCGCGCCGATGATCGATATAAACCTCCACTTCACCGGCGACTTTCATGCGGTCACCGCAGCGCATAACTTGCTCGCGGCGTTGGTCGACAACCATATCCACTGGGGCAACGCGCTCGGCATCGACGTCCGGCGGGTGAACTTCCGCCGCGCACTCGACGTCAACGACCGGGCGTTGCGCGACACAATCGTCGCGCTCGGTGGCGCGGCGAACGGGCTTCCGCGCGAATCGGGGTTCGACATCACCGTTGCGAGCGAAGTTATGGCGTGCCTGTGCCTGTGCGATGGGCTCACCGACCTGCAGACGCGGCTGGCGCGAATCGTCGTTGCCGAAACGATTGACCGCCGCTCCGTGACCGCTGCCAACCTGCACGCCGATGGCGCGATGGCAGTGATCCTGCGCGATGCCGTCCAGCCGAATCTCGTTCAGACGCTGGAGGGAACCCCGGCGTTCGTCCACGGCGGCCCGTTCGCCAACATCGCCCACGGCTGCAATTCGGTCATCGCGACGCGCGCGGCGCTGGCGCTCGGCGACTTTGCGGTGACCGAAGCAGGGTTCGGGGCCGACCTCGGCGCGGAAAAGTTTTTCGATATCAAATGTCGCGTCGCCGGGCTCACCCCCGCCGTCGCCGTTATCGTCGCCACCGTTCGCGCATTGAAGATGAACGGCGGCGTCGCCAAGGCCGACCTCGGCCGCGAAGATGTCGCGGCGGTAACCCGCGGCGCAGTCAACCTTCAGCGCCACATCGATAATGTTCGCAGGTTCGGCGTCCCGGTTGTCGTCGCGGTCAACCATTTCGGCGGCGATACCGACGCCGAGATTGCCGCGCTTCAGACGGCGGCGCGCGCGTGCGGCGTCGACGCGATTGTCGCGCGCCACTGGGCCGAGGGCGGCGCGGGGGCAACCGACCTTGCCGAGGCGGTTGCCGTATTGTCCGACTCGCCGAACGCCTTTGCGCCGATCTACGCCGCCGACCTGCCGCTGTTCGCCAAGGTCGAGGCAATCGCGACGCAGATCTACCGCGCGGCGCGCGTCGAGGCGTCGGCGGCGGTGCGGGCACAGCTCGCACGGTGGGAGGCGGCGGGGCATGGGCATCTGCCGGTGTGTATCGCCAAGACACAAGTCAGTTTCTCGACCGATCCCGCCGCGCTGGGGGCACCCGACGGCCATGTGGTCACTATCCGCGAAGTGCGACTGTCGGCGGGAGCGGGATTCGTGGTGGCGATCTGCGGTGACATTTTGACGATGCCGGGCCTACCGCGCGTGCCAGCGGCGAACGGCATCGGGCTGAACGCGACGGGTGATGTCGTTGGCTTGTCGTAGCGCGCGATGAGCGTTGCCTTCACTCGTGAGGGCGATGCCGAGGCTGCAGCAGCCGACCTTCCCGATCGCCCGGTCTCGATCCACCCCAACCTCGTGACCGTGTCGGGACTGGCACAGATCGATGCCGAACTGACCGCCGCGAAGGCCGCCTATGCCGTCGCGCAAGCCAACCGCGAGATCGCCGGCGACCGGACGGCGATGGCGCGCGCGACGCGAAGCTTACGCTATTGGTCGGCGCGGCGCGCGACGGCGCAACTGGTGCCGCCGAGCGACGGCGGCGTGGTCCGTTTCGGTTGCTCTGTCACGTTCGTCCGGGGTGACGGATCGCGCGCGACTTACCGCATAACCGGCGAGGACGAGGCCGACCCGGCGGCGGGCCGAATTGCCTATATTGCTCCGGCGGCGCGGGCACTGTTGGGCAAGGATGTCGGCGACAGCGCCGTGATCGCCGGGGGCGAGGTCGAGATCGTCGCGGTCACACCAGGCTGATCCGTCCAAACACGCGGCAGCGGTCGGTCACACGAAGCGCAGCGCCGCCTGCAATGCCACGAAGCGCGAATCGCGCCGCAGCGGATCGAGCAGCGGATCGCTGTGCAGTTGGACCAGCCCGGTGTCGTTCGCCGCGCGCGCCTTGGCGAGCACCGCCATCGCCCCGTCGATGTCACCCCATTGTGCGCGAACCTGCGCCTGCTGATACAGGCTGTTATCGCCGCCCTTGGCGACCAGCGCCGCCAGCGCCTCCTTCGCCGCATCGGGCTTTTTCAGCGCGTGTTCGGCCATCGCCAGCCCCGTCAGGCGAACCATCTCCTGCGGTTCGAGTGCATAAGCGATCCGCGCGCCGGCAGCGTCACCCAGCAACAACCGCGCGTCACCAGCGATTGCGTGCGCGCCGTTCATCCGCGGATTAAGCGCTAGCGCCCGGTCAATGGCGGCGACCGCGTCGTAATAGCGCCGCGCGGCAAGTGCCACGAGCGCCTGGCCGCGCGGAACACGCGGGTTGAGCGGATCGAGCGCCGCCGCTCGGTCGAGCGCCGCCGTCGCCGCCGCCGCATCCCCCATCCGCGACTTGAACCCGGCATAGCGGATCAGCAGGTCGGCATCGCCCGCGCTCGCGCGGTAGGCACGGTCATAAGCGGCGGCGGCCCCGGCGAAATCAAGGCGGTTGTACAGCACGAAGCCGAGCGTCGACTGGACATCGGCGAGCGCCGGAGCCAGCGCCACCGCGCGCTTGGCCGCGACAACTGCCGCATCCGACGCCGCGCGCAACCCACCACCGTCGAGATACTGGTTGCCGATGGTCAACAGGGTCCGGGCGCGCGCCGCATAGGCAGCGGCGAACTTCGGATCGGCGGCGATTGCGGCGTCGAAGAAGCCGAGCGCCGCGCGGTACGTCGCCTCGTCGCCCGACTGATCGTACTGCTGACGTCCGCGTAGATAGGCGTCGAGTGCCGTCGCGTCGTCGGTCCCACCCCGGCCATGGACCGTCGGCGGCAGGAGCAATCGTACCTTGAGCGCGTTGGCAACATCGCGCGAAATTTCGTCCTGGATCGCGAAGGTATCACCGGCGCTGCGGTCGAACCGCTGCGACCAGCGTTCGAAACCGGTGGCCGCCTCGACGAGATGGGCACCCACTCGCACGGTGGCGCCATCGCGTTGGACGCTGCCTTCGAGGACATTGGCGACGCCGAGCTTGGCCGCAATCGCGCGGGCATCGAGCGCGCTCCCCTTGAACGCCAGCGACGACGTCCGCGCCGCGACCTGGACCTGGCTGAAGCTGGCGAGGGTCGAGCGTAGTTGTTCGGCGAGACCCTCCGACAAATAATCGTCGCGCGTCTGACCCGATAAATTGGCGAACGGTAGGACGGCGATGCTGGTCGACGGGACGGAGGCGGCCCGCGAGGCGAGATGGCCGGCGGCGGGCGCGCTGTCTGAGCGCGTTAGCCGCCAGCCACCGACGGCGAGCGTAACAACTGCGGCACAAGCGAGGGCGACCATTGCCATGCGCCGGGTCCGGACCGGGGGCGACACGGCAATTGCGGCGACGGCAGGCGCCGCGCCGCGCCCGGCCGCAGCGGCAACCACTGCAACTGCGCGCGCGACGGCGTCGACGGTCGTGTCGTCGCCCCCCCGCCAGTCGGCAAACGGCAGCGAATGATATTGGCGAAAGCCGAGCGGCGGAGGCGTCGCGTCGAAGCTGATCGGCACGAGAATCCCCCGGTCGCGCCCTACCGCTGCCTCGTCGCGGACCCAGTCGGACGCGACCCCCGCCGCCGACCACACGACGACGACGGCGTCGCACCGCGCGAGTTCAGTTTCGATCGTCCGCGCAAACGCCGCGCCGCCTTCGAGATGATCGTCCCACCACACGGTTAGCCCACGCCCCGCCAACGCGGCGGCGAGTTTCGCCACGCGCGCGCGATCGACGCGGGCGTAACTGATGAAAACGGCCGCCCCCGCTTGGTTCATACAGATCCCTTGCTCGCGCAGCGACAGTGTATAGCATCAGTGGTGCGCGTGCGAGCCGTCCATTGGGCACGCCGGGCAGAGCGGGGCGAGCGAATGAAGCGGTCGCGGGCGGCGGTGGCGTTTCTTGTCATGCTGGTTGCGTCAGAAACGGCGCAGCCCGAATCCTACGGCGCGTTTCGGGGGAATGCGCCGCAAATCGTCGTGCAAGGCCCGCCGCCGCCGGCCGATGCAGTATTTGCGTGGAGCAATGACAGCCGCCTGCTTGTCAGCGCGTCGGTCAGCCGACGCGCGATTCAGCTGTGGGACACGCGCAGCGGCAACCTTATCAATGCGATCGGCCTTCAGTTCCTCAACCCTGAGACCCTGATCTACAGCGATGACCTCAGCATCAGCGCCGACCGGCAGAAGATCGCCCTCCGCACAGGGTTGAGCACGACAACCTGCAGGACATACGAAATCGACGTTCCAACGAGTGTCACAGGCGTTATCGAAACCGCACGTCATGGCAGTTGCAGCCATTATTCGCCGCGCTTTCCGACCGCGCGTGATGGCTCGACATTAGTCGCCGATAAGCGGGGCTATACTATCAATAATCCCGGTCGCACGCCCGTGGCGTTGGCCGCGCGCGCGTCCGTGCATCTCACCGATATGGCCGTAACGCCCGACGGCACGTCGGCGCTGTCGCTTGCTGCCGAATTCAGCGGGGTGTTGCAAACGCCGGTGGCGTCGCGGGCCGAAGTCTGGTCGCTGACCAGCGGCGTCCGCACGGCAGATCTCCGTGTCGCCGGGGCCTATCGCCATATCCGCTGGCTCGATGCGGGGCATTTCATGCTGAGTAGCGAGGGCGATGCACGGTTTCAGTCGGAGCCGACCCTGATTATCGACGCGGTTCGATCGAAAATCATCGATCGCGCGAGTTTCCGGTGCCTGACGATCTCGTACCGTGGCGATGGCGCGATGGTCGCCGGGCGCGCGTCGCGGTGCGGCGAACTCGCCGAGATTTCGCTCGGGATGGCGACACCCGGACTCTGGGTCCGCACCCCGGGTAGCCGCGCATGGCGTCCGGTGCGCGCGACCGGGCTGGGCGCGCCCGTCGTCGAAGCGCTCGCGACCACGCCCGACGGCCTCAAGACTGCCCTGCTGACGCGCCGGACGATCGCCATTGAGCACCCGAATGTCGTCGATCAAAGTCGGCTGCACACCGTTCAGTCACGCCTGATCGTGATCGAAGGCGACCTGCTCGGCAACACGTCCGCCGTCGCCCGGACCGTCCCCATCGACTGGCTGAGCGACAACGAGCGGGCGCACCACGTCATGTTCACACCCGACGGAAAGCGCGTCGTCGTCGAAACCGACATGGCGGTCAGGGTCATCGACCTCGCGACCGGTAAGCAACGCCAATCGAC
>JBBRQR010000208.1:0-5509 GCA_038226115.1 Sphingomonadales bacterium
CCAGCGCGCGCACCGCATAGACCCCGTATGCCGGACGGAGATAGTCGCCAAGGGTGACGTTCGCCGTCGGGAAGCCGAGCGTTCGCCCGAGCTTCGCGCCATGCTCGACGGTGCCGCGAAGGGTGAACGGACGCGTCAGCAGGTCCGCCGCGCCGAGGGTATCGCCGCCCTGCAACAAAGTGCGGATGCGGCTCGACGACAGAATGCCTGCTGCGTCGGTCACGGCGGGGACGACGCTCGCCGCGATGCCATGCGCTGCGCCGAACTCGGCGAGCTTGGTGGTGTCGCACGACCGTTTGGTGCCAAAGGTGAAATCGGCCCCACTGAGCACCGCGCTCGCGCCGATGGCGTCGGCAAGCCAGTGGCGGACGAACTCCGGGCCCGACAGCGCGGCGAAGGCGGCGTCAAACGGGAAGACCATGCTCGCATCGACGCCGAAGTCCGCCAACAGGTCGAGCTTCTGCTCGGTCGTCGTGAGCGCAAACGGCGGCGCGTCGGGACGAAACACCCGCGCCGGATGCGGGTCGAACGTCGCCACCAGCGCGGGGCGTCCGCTTGCGCGCGCCGCGTCGAGTGCCGCACCGACGACCGCCTGATGGCCGCGATGAAAACCATCGAAATTTCCGAGCGCGACAACCCCGCCCCGCATCGCCGCTGGCACCGCGCCGCCGAACACCCGCTCCATCAGGCGGGAACCAGCCCGGCGCGGAGTGTCCGCAACACGTTGCCGCCCATGATCCTGGCGACCTGCCCGTCGTCGAACCCGGCGTCGAGCAGCGCCTGCGTCACCGCATCAAGGTGCGCGACGTCGAAGCCCGTCGTCACCGAGCCGTCGAAGTCCGAACCCAGCCCGACGTGATCGATGCCCATGACATCGACCGCATGGCGGATCGCCCGCGCGGTCGCCGCCGGGGTCGGCGCGCAGACGGCACCATCCCAATAGCCGATGCCGATGACGCCGCCGTTCTTCGCCAGCGCGCGAAGTTCGTCGTCGGACAGGTTGCGGTTGGTCGCGCACGTCGCCTTGACCCCGCCGTGGCTGACGACGACCGGGCGCGTCGCCACCCGCATGACATCGGCGAAGCAGGCGTGGCTGCAGTGCGCGAGGTCGACGATGATGCCGCGCCGTTCCATCTCGCCGACCATGCGCGCACCGAACGGGGTCAGTCCGCCCTTGCGGATCCCGTGCATCGACCCGGCGAGCTCGTTGTCGAAGAAGTGCGCGAGGCCGATCATGCGGAAACCCGCGTCGTAGAGAACGGCCAGGTTCGCCGCCTCACCCTCGAGGTCTTGCGCCCCCTCGACCGACAGCAGCCCTCCGGTGACGTTCCGCTTTGCCGCGCGGTCGGCGAGCAGCCGGTTGAGATCGGCGGGCGAACGGACGATCCGCAAGTGGCCCTCGCTTGCCGCCTCGGCGCGCCGCAGCTTCTCGGCGTGCCACAGCGAGCGTTCGAGGAGCGATGCCCACGTCCGCACCGGCTGCAGCTGCCCGATCGCGAGCAGGGTGATGTTGTCGGTGTCGGCACCGTTGCTGTCGTAGTTTTGCCCCTTCGGCGTCTTGGTTACCGAGCTGAACACCTGTAGCGCGACATTGCCGTCCTGCAGTCGCGGCAGGTCGACCTGCCCCCGCGTCGCCCGGTCGTCGAGATGGCGCTGCCAGAGCAAGGTGTCGGCGTGCATATCGGCAATCGCCAACGTCGCATGGAGGGCGGCCGCGCGCGGGGAGACTGGCCACGGCCCGCCGACGACCTTGTTCATCCCCCGCTCGGCGATGCCGGGGGCGAGCGCGAAGAACGCGACGAGCGCGGCAAGGACGACCCCGGTAATCCAACCTGCAACGCGCATCATGCCCCCGTCAGCGCCGTTCGAGCGTGACGAAGCTATACCCCGGCCCGTCGCCGTCGCCAGCCTGATCGTCGCGCGCCGTCTCCGCCCACACTGCTGGATCGAATTCCGCGAGGACCGTGTCGCCCGCCGGAGTCGCGTGGACTTCGGTCAGGTGGACGCGCCGGACCAGCGGCAGCGCCGCTCCATAAACCGTCGCGCCCCCGATGATCGCAATCTCTGCCACGGCACCAGCGGCGGCGAGAGCGGCGGCAAGATCGTCAACTACTGTCACCCCGCCCGCCGTCCAGTCGCCCCTCGTCAGGACGATATTATGCCGCCCCGGAAGCGGTCGCCCGATCGATTCGAAAGTCCGCCGCCCCATGATGATCGGCTTGCCGAGCGTTAGGGCCTTGAAGTGGCGGAGGTCGGCGGGGAGGTGCCACGGCAAGCGCCCGTCCCGCCCGATGACACCGTTGTCGGCGCGGGCGACGACGAGCGTTACCATCGGCGCAGCGGGCGCGCTCATACCGCCACCGGCGCCGCGATGTGCGACTGGGGGGCGTAGTCGTCAACCGCGAAGTCTTCGATTCGATAGTCGAAGATCGACGGCGGTCGGCGCGTCAGCCGCAACGTCGGGGCTCCGGCCGGGGACCGTGCCAGCTGCTCGACGACGAGCGCCTCGTGATTGAGGTACAGGTGGCAATCGCCCCCCGACCAAATGAGTTCGCCCGGTTCGAGATCGGTTTGCTGCGCGAGCATCCGGATCAGCAGTGCCGCCGCAAACACGTTGAACGCAAAGCCCAGACCGAGATCGCACGACCGCTGCCACAGCATCCCCGATAGCCGCCCATCCTGCACATGGAACTGGTATGTCATGTGGCAAGGCGGCAGTGCCATGCGGTCGAGGTCACCGACGTTCCACCCGGTGAAAATATGACGGCGCGAAGCCGGGTTGGTGCGCAGGCCGTCGACCAGTGCCGCGATCTGATTGACCCCCGGACCGGCACGATACCCCTCACCGTTGGCGACATAGGTCGGCCAGTCGACCCATTGCTTGCCGTAGACGGGGCCGAGGTCGCCCCACGCGGCGGCGAACGCATCGTCAGCGACGATCCGCGCCTCGAACGCGTCGCGGTCGATCGCCTCGCCGGTCTCACGGATGAAGCGCGCGAGCGGCCAGTCGGTCCAAATATGCACGCCCTGCGCGACCAAAGTGCGGATATTGGTATCACCCGACAGGAACCACAGCATCTCGCGCGCCGCCGTCTTCCAGAACACGCGCTTGGTCGTCAGCAGCGGCACTGAGCCACCCCGCAGGTCGAAGCGCATCTGTTCGCCGAACAGGCTTTTCGTCCCGACCCCGGTGCGGTCGACCCGGACGTCGCCGGTCGTCCACACGCGCTGCATCAGGTCGAGATATTGCGCCTCGTAATGGCTCATGCGGCCATGCGAGCGACGACGGCCTCCGCCTCGGCGACGGTGCGGCGAACGATCTCGGCACACGACAGGATTTCGCGGATCGCGCCGCCGCCCTGCCCGGCGGCGAGGCATTGCGTCGCCGGATCGACGTCCTCGACAACCCCGGCGATCGGCCCGAGCAATCCGCGCTGCGCCGATTGCGCGACCTGCGCCATGAACGGGAGCGGGTCGCGATTGCCGAACTCGCGCGTCGTGTCGTTGGCAATGGCGCGGAGCGTCTTGCCGGTGAAGGCGCGGCTGATGACGGTGTCGCTCTCGCTCATCGCGACAATCGCGTCTTTATATTCCTGCGCGGCATGGGCTTCGGTCGAGGCGATGAAGCGCGTCCCCATCCACACGCCGGCACAGCCGAACGCCAGCGCTGCCGCCAGCCCGCGCCCGTCGACGACACCGCCTGCGGCAATGACGGGGATGTCGACCGCGTCGACGACCTGCGGCCACAGAGCGACGCTCGCGACCGATCCGGTATGTCCGCCCGCCTCGGTTCCCTGCGCGATGATGACGTCGCACCCGGCTTCGGCCGCCTTTACCGCATGGCGGACCGACCCGGCCATGCACATGACGACGACGCCGGCGGCCTTTAGTTCGGTGATGATCGCCACCGGCACCCCGAGCCCCGCGATGAACGCCTTCGCGCCCTCGGCGATGATGACATCGACGCTCGCGGTCAGCGTTTCGGGCTGCGCCGTCAGTAGATCGACGCCGAACGGCAAGTCGGTCAGGTCGCGGACCCGCCGCATCTGGTCGCGGATCATGCTCGGCGGCAACCCCGCCATGCCGAGCGAGCCGAAGCCCCCCGCTGCGCTAACGGCGGCGCAAACCTCGGCATAGCTCACCCCGCCCATCCCCGCGAGGAGGACGGGGTGGGCGACGCCGAGAAGGTCGCAGATGGGAGAGCGTAGCATCGCCAACCGTTCCGCCGCGCCGCTTATTCCGCCGCTTCCAGCGCGCCCCAGCCGAGCATTGCCTTGACCTCGAGGAATTCGGCAAAGGCGTGGTCGCCCCATTCGCGCCCATTGCCCGACTGCTTGTAGCCGCCGAACGGCGCGGTCAGGTCGCCACCGGCACCATTGATGAACACCTGACCGGCACGCAGCTTCTTGGCGACTTCGTGCGCGTGGCCGATCTCGCCCTGAACATAAGCGGCGAGACCGTAGACCGTGTCGTTGCCGATCCGCACCGCCTCGTCCTCATTGGCGTAGGACAGCATCGTCAGGACGGGGCCGAAGATTTCCTCGCGGGCGATCGTCATGTCGTTGGTCACGTCGGCGAAGACGGTCGGCTTGACGTAATAGCCGGTTTCGAGCCCCTCGGGCTTGCCGGTGCCGCCGCTGACAAGGGTTGCGCCCTCGTCGATACCCTTCTGAATCAGGCCCTGGATCTTGTGCCACTGCGCCTCGCTGACGACCGGGCCGATCTTGGCGTTACCGTCGGGCGGGCCGACGGTGACGCCCTCGGCGGCTGCCGCTGCAATCGTCTTGGCTGCCGCCATCTTGCCCGCCGGGACGAGCATCCGCGACGGCGCGTTGCACGACTGGCCGCTGTTGTTCATCATGCCAACCACGCCGCGGGTGACCGCCGCATCGAGATCGGCGTCATCGAGAACGATGTTCGGCGACTTGCCGCCAAGCTCCTGTGCGACACGCTTGACCGTCGGCGCGGCGTTCCTGGCGACCTCGATCCCTGCGCGGGTCGAGCCGGTGAAGCTGACCATATCGACGTCGGGGTGGCTCGACAGCGCCGCGCCGACCGTCGGGCCGTCGCCGTTGACGAGGTTGAACACCCCCGCCGGGACGCCGGCGGCGTGCATCACTTCGGTCCACAACTGCGCGCTGAACGGCGCAATCTCACTCGGCTTGAGCACCATCGTGCAACCGACCGCGAGCGCCGGAACGACCTTGCACGCGATCTGGTTGATCGGCCAATTCCACGGCGTAATGAACGCGCAGACGCCGATCGGCTCCTTGTTGAGCATCGTCGTCCCGCGATGTTCCTCGAACTTATAGTTTTTCAGGACCTCGATCCCGGTCATCAGATGCCCGACGCCGATCGCCGCCTGCGCCTGCATCGCGAGCCAATGCGGCGCCCCCATCTCCTCGGTCACGGCGGCGGCAATGTCGGCATAACGCTTCTGATATTCGGCGACGATGTTCTGAAGCAGTTCGATCCGGTCTTCGCGCGTTGTCGTCGAGAAGGTGACGAA
>JBBRQR010000209.1:0-5508 GCA_038226115.1 Sphingomonadales bacterium
CAAAGCGCGGCACGCACAAATCGTCCTAAATACCGCATCACCCCGCCGCCGCCACCGCCGCGCAAATTTCGTCGACAACTTCGGTGACCACGCCGATGTCGTCGCCTTCGGCCATCACGCGGATCAGTGGCTCGGTGCCCGATTTGCGGATCAGCAGGCGACCCGCGCCGTTGAGCCGCGCCTCGCCCGCCGCGATCGCTGCCTTGACCGGCGCGGTCTCGAGCGGGGTGCCGCCGCTAAAGCGGACGTTCTTGAGGAGCTGCGGCAGCGGGTCGAACGAGTGGAGCAGTTCACTCGCCGGTTTGCCGCTCGCAACCATGACGGCGAGGATCTGGAGCGCCGCGATAAGGCCGTCGCCGGTCGTCGCATGATCGGACAGGATCAGGTGCCCCGACTGTTCGCCGCCGACGTTGAAGCCCCGGGCGCGCATCGCCTCGAGGACATAGCGGTCGCCGACGGCGGTGCGGTGGAGCGTCAGCCCCTGCCCCGTCAGATAGCGTTCGAGGCCAAGATTCGACATCACCGTCGCGACCAGCCCGGCGCCCTTCAACTTGCCGCGCCGCGCCCAATCGGTGACGATCAGCGCCATCAACTGATCACCGTCGACGATCGATCCGTGCTCGTCGGCGACGATCAGCCGGTCGGCATCGCCGTCAAGGGCGATGCCGATATTGGCCCCGCTCGCGACGACGCGCTCCTGCAACGCCTGCGGATGGGTCGAGCCGACGTTGGCATTGATGTTGAACCCGTCGGGGTCGACCCCGATGGCGATGACATCGGCCCCCAATTCCCATAACGCCATCGGCGCGACCTTGTACGCCGCGCCGTGGGCGCAATCGACGACGACCTTCAGCCCGTCGAGGCGCATCCGGTCGGGAAAGGTCGCCTTGGTCGAATTAATGTAACGCCCTTGGGCGTCGTCGATCCGCCTCGCGCGCCCGATCCCCGGCGGCGGCGCGAGAATGGGGGCGACGTCGAGCAGCGCCTCGATCTCGAGTTCATCGGCGTCGGACAATTTATAGCCGTCGGGGCCGAATAATTTGATCCCATTGTCGTGAAACGGGTTGTGGCTCGCCGACACCATGACGCCAAGGTCGGCGCGCATCGACCGCGTCAGCATCGCCACGGCGGGCGTCGGCATCGGCCCGACCTGAACAACGTCCATCCCGACCGAGGTGAAACCGGCGGTCAGCGCGCTTTCGATCATATAGCCCGACAGGCGGGTGTCCTTGCCGATCAACACACGGTGCTTGTGACTGCCGCGGAGAAATTTCGCGCCGGCGGCCTGTCCAACGCGCATCGCGATTTCGGGCGTCATCGGCGCGCTGTTGGTCAGCCCACGAATGCCGTCGGTGCCGAAAAATTTGCGCGTCATGCATTACTCCCGAGGGTGTCATACGCGCGCGGCGCGGCGACGGGCAAGGCGACTGCCCCCTCTTTCCCCACGGGTCATCGCGCGGTAAGCCAGCGTCATGTTTATTCGCCTGACCGAAAGCGTCGCCGTTGCCGGCCAGATCGCGCCCGCCGACATCGCCACCGCAGCCGCGCAAGGATTCACGACGATCGTCAACAATCGCCCCGACGGCGAGGACTATGGCCAACCAGCGTGCGCCGAGATGCGCGCAGCAGCGGTCGCGGCGGGGGTGAGCTATACCGCGATCCCGGTCGGCCACGGCTTCACCCGTGAACAGGTAGCCGAGATGGCAGGCGTGCTGACCGCTGCGACCGGGCCGGTCCTCGCCTTCTGCCGGTCGGGAACGCGGTCGACGAACCTGTGGGCGTTGGCCGAAGCGAGCCGGGGCAGCGACGCCGATGCGATCATCGCGGCGGCGGCGAGCGGCGGCTATGATGTCGATGGCCTTCGTCCGACGCTGATCGCGCTAGCCGGGAAATGATCTGGACGTCGATCCTCGGCATCATTGCCCTCGTCGGCTTGGCGCGTGTTCTCGGCTTTGCGAAAAACCCGGCGCTCGACACCGACACGGCGCGGTCGGTGGTCGAAGATGCGCTGCCGGGATTCCTCGCCGCGACTGCCGAGATCGATCCGCGTTCCCGCACGGCCACGGTCACGGCGCGCGATGGCCGCACCGTGCGCGTCGTGCCGCATGGCGACCGCTGGGTCGTCAGGGCATGAGCTTGTCGCGATGACGCTGCCCGATCCCGTTGCGCTGGCGACCCCGGCGTTCATCGCGCTGGTGCTGATCGAGATGGTCGCCGTACGCCTTGGCGCGCGTGGCGATTACGACTGGCGCGACACTTTCACCTCGCTGACGATGGGGTTCGGCTCGACGATGGCGGCGGTCGTGTTCGGCGCGACAATCGTCGGCGCTTATGGTGCGGCGGCGCGTTTCCATCTGCTCGCGATCCCGGTGACGTGGTGGGCGGGGGCGCTGTGCTTTGTCCTCGACGACCTACTCTATTACGTGTTTCATCGGAGCGCCCACCGCGTCCGCTGGTTCTGGGCGAGCCACGTCATCCACCATTCGAGCCAGCATTATAATCTGACGACGGCGCTGCGGCAGACATGGACCGGGTTCCTGTCGTTCAGCTTTGCCTTTCGCCTGCCGCTCCTGCTGATCGGCTTCGATGTCCGGCTCGTCCTGTTCGTCGCCGGGATCAACCTGATCTATCAGTTCTGGGTCCATACCGAAGCGGTGCGCCGCCTCCCCGCCCGGCTCGAATGGCTGCTTAACACGCCGTCGCACCACCGCGTCCACCACGGTAGCAACCCGCGCTATCTCGACCGCAATTACGGCGGCGTCTTCATCGTGTGGGACCGATTATTCGGGACGTTCGAGGCCGAGGACGATGCCGAGCCGGTTCGCTATGGCCTCGTCCACAACCTCGCCAGCTTCAACCCGCTCGTCACCGCGACGCACGAATGGGTCGCCATCGCGCGGGATTTCGCCGCCGCGCGTAGCTGGCGGGCGCGGTGGATGGCCGTCGCCGGTCCGCCGGGCTGGCGCGCGGACGGCGAACACAGCACCGCCGATGCGATCCGCGCCGCGTGGGTCGCGCGGCAAGTTCCCGCCGAATAGGTGGCCGCCGCCGACACCGCCCCACTCGCACGAAGCGACGGCCACGCGATCTTCGGGGCCGACGCGGCGGGTTATCACGCTGGCCGACTGGGCTACCCCGATGAACTTTACAACATTGTCGTCCGCGACGCCCGCGACATTCTCGAGATCGGCCCCGGCACTGGCCTCGTCACCGAGGCGTTGCTGGCACGCAACGTCCGCCGCGTCGTCGCTGTCGAGCCATCGTCCGATCTGGTCGCATTCACCCGCGCCCGCCTGCCCGACCCGCGACTGACGCTTGTCACGGCAGCGTTCCCCGACGGCGAAATCGCGGGCGGATTCGACCTCGCCGTTTGCGCAGCCGCGTTTCACTGGATGGAGCCGGTCGCGGCGCTGGCGCAGGTTCGTGCGTTGCTCGTTCCCAGCGGGCGCTGGGCGATGTGGTGGAACAGCTACCGCAATCACGGCGTCGGCGACGCGCTCGCCGACCGCATCACGCCGCTGCTCGCCGGGATCGCGTTACCGCCGTCGGACACGCTCCATCGCCACTATTCACTCGATGTCGACCGGCAGATCGCAGTACTGACGGCAAACGGCTTCGTCGACGTTGAGCACCAGCTTTTCCGGCGCGAACGCGTCCTGACCACCGCCGAGGTCCACGTGCTCTACGCCAGCTACTCGTATGTCCGGCTGCTGCCGGCCGCCGAACGCGACGCGCTGCTTACCCGGATCAGCGCGGTCGTCGACACCGAATTCGGCGGGCGGGCACCGAACGTGACGCTGACCGCGCTTTATACCTGCCGCAAGGGAGTGGGCATCACGGCTTCTTGAAGCGGTACGCGAACTGGTCGGTGTGGCCGCGAATTGCCGGGTCGAACACTATCTTGCTGTGATCGTCGGCGGCGTTGGCAAGCACCTTGCTCTCGCCGTCGAAGACGAACCCGGCGGCGACGACTTCGGCCTTGACCACGGCAGGATCGATGCGGTGAAGCGTGTTCGTCACGTCCGTCCCGGCAGCGGCAGCGTGATCGACAATCACGTAATAACCACCCGACTTGAGGGCGGCGAACACCGCTCGGTTAACGCCGTCGACGGTTCCGGGCGCCGCATTGTGGAGGTCATGGTAATTTTGCGCCGTGTAGAAAACGTCGACGCCTTGCGCGCCCGGATCGAGCGGCGAAGCGGCGACCGTGATATTGCCATAGGCTGCGTCGGTCGTCAGCGCGGTGACGGCAGCGGCGGACGCGGCGTCCCGCGTCGCAGCAGCGGCCGGCACGATCGCGATAACGCTGCCGCCAGGCTTGACCGCGACGGCGAACAGGCGGGTCCAGTACCCCGCGCCGGGGATAAAGTCGGCGACCTTCTTCCCATGGTCGATCTTCGCGAATTCGATCATTGCCGCCGGCTTGCGGTCGGCGTCGCGGGCGACATCGGCGGTGGGGCGGTGGCTGTCCTTGACCGCCATGTCGGGGTGAGCGGCGGCGGCGGTCCCGGCGAACAGGACGGCGGCAAAAAGGCTGACGGTCGAACGGCGCATCGGTTTTCTCCCCTTTGAGTGTGACTCCGATACTCGATCGGGGCGTCGCCGCTAAGTCCCTATTCAGGGGGTGGCAGCGAGCCGACGAAGCGCGTATCGACCTGCGCTGACAGATCGCGACCGGCGCGGCGGACAAGGCTGACCCCCTCGATCACGACCGCGTCAGGGCGCAGCAATCGCGTATGGAGCGAATAGCCGAGGTCGTAGACCGCGCGGTCGGTCGCCGTCACGCCACCACTGACGTAGCTGGTCTCGATCCCCACAGCGAGGCGATGGCGTCCGCTGTGCATCTTTCGCCCCTTGAGCGCCGCACGCAGCCCGGTGTCGAACCACGCTGCCTCGATCCGCGCGTTGCCCGTCGTCTCGACCGGGTCGGCGCGGACCGTGGTTGGAAAGCGCACTGTCTGCGTTTGGACGACCTCGCCGTTCGCCGCCTTGAGGTCGATCCGCGCGCCGCCATCGGCGAGCGTTCCCGTCAGTAACAGCGGCGCCGCGCGGACAGCGGCGGGCGTCGCCTTCGTTGTCACGACGCGCTCCTGATGCGCGTCCCAATAGCTCAGCCCCGAAATGACGAGCGCGAGAATCCCGACGACCTCGCCGAGCGTGATCCAGCGGCGACGGCTGCGGGCCTGTTCGGTTTCCTTCATTGGATGCGTTTAGGGCGAAGATCCCCCTGCTGTCATCCCCGCGCAGGCGGGGACCAATGAGCTCAAACGTCGAGGTCATGGGTCCCCGCCTGCGCGGGGATGACAGGAAAAACTTGGAGCTTGCGCTAAAAAAGGGCCGGATGGTTGCCCATCCGGCCCAGTCGGTTTTCCTTGGGGAGGAACAGGTCAGCTGTTGTACGCGCGCTCGCCGTGCGAGGTAATGTCAAGGCCTTCGCGCTCGGCTTCCTCGGTGGGACGCAGCCCGATCGTCTTGTCGATGACGAAGTAGAGGATCGCCGAACCGATG
>JBBRQR010000210.1:0-5506 GCA_038226115.1 Sphingomonadales bacterium
GTCGATGCCGTGTTCGACAGCGTCAGCGTCGCGACGACATTCCGCGCCGAACTCGAGCGCGCCGGGGTTATCTTCCGCTCCATCAGCGAGGCGGTGAAGGAATTTCCCGACCTCGTCCGCAAGCATCTCGGCAGCGTCATCCCCGTCCGCGACAATTTTTTCGCATGCCTCAACAGCGCCGTCTTCAGCGACGGCACGTTCGTCTATATCCCCGAAGGCGTCCGCTGCCCGATGGAATTGTCGACCTATTTTCGCATCAACGCGGCGAATACCGGCCAGTTCGAACGAACGCTGATCGTCGCCGATAAGGGCAGCCACGTCAGCTATCTCGAAGGCTGCACCGCGCCGATGCGCGACGAGAATCAGCTCCATGCCGCGTGCGTCGAGCTGATCGCGATGGACGATGCCGAGATCAAAAATTCGACGGTGCAGAACTGGTACCCAGGCGATGCCAACGGCGTCGGCGGTATCTACAACTTCGTTACCAAGCGCGCTTTGTGCAAAGGGGCGCGGTCGAAGGTCAGCTGGACGCAGGTCGAGACGGGCAGCGCCATCACGTGGAAATATCCGTCGTGCGTGCTGAGCGGCGAGGGGTCGGTCGGTGAATTCTATTCGGTCGCGGTCACGAACAACCGCCAGCAGGCCGACACTGGCACGAAGATGATCCACCTCGGCAAGAATACCCGCTCGACGATCGTGTCGAAGGGCATTTCGGCGGGGAGGTCGGACAACACCTATCGCGGACTCGTCCGCGTTGCCGCGTCGGCGGAGAATGTCCGCAACTTCACCCAGTGCGATTCGCTGCTGCTTGGCCCCGACGCCGGAGCGCATACCGTGCCGTACATCGAGGTCCGCAATCCGACCGCGCAGATCGAGCATGAGGCGACGACCTCCAAGATCAGCGACGACCAGCTATTCTACACGATGTCGCGCGGCCTGAACGCCGAGGAATCGGTCGCGCTGATCGTCAACGGTTTCTGCAAGGAAGTGCTGCAGCAGCTGCCGATGGAGTTCGCGGTCGAAGCGCAAAAGCTGCTCGGGATTTCGCTCGAGGGGAGCGTCGGATGATCCGCGCCGCCATCCTCGCTGCGCTTATTCTCCCGCTCGCTGCGTGCGGTTCGCCGCCGCCGCGCCCATCGGTTGCCGGGATCGAGGGGCGCAAACTTGTCGATGCCGCGACCGCCGCGTGGGCGGACTGCCTCGACACCACCGCGAAGCGACTGGCGACACCCGATACGCAGGCGGCGTCTGCCGCCGACGACGCGTTCAAGATTTGCGCGCCGAAGCGCGCGGCGCTGGTCGCCGAAGTTCGCCGGTTCCACCGTCTCGGTGCGCCTAAGGAAACGGAACAGTATAATCTTGCGGTCGGCGAGTCGTCTGTCGCCGGCATCGAGGTCGACTTGCGGAACTCGACCGAAATTACCGCCGTGAGCTGGAAGCTCGACCACGACAAGGCCAATTGATGCTCGAAATCACCGACCTCCACGCCACCGTTGACGGCCCCAATGGCGAACGCAGGGCGATCCTCAACGGGCTGACGCTGTCGGTCGCCGCCGGGCAGGTCCATGCGATCATGGGACCGAATGGCGCGGGCAAGTCGACGCTCGGTTACGTTCTCGCCGGACGCGCGGGCTATGCGGTGACAGGGGGCAGCGTGACGCTCGACGGCACCGACCTGCTCGCGCTTGATGCGCACGAACGCGCGGCGGCGGGTCTGTTCCTCGGGCTGCAATATCCAGTCGAAATTCCCGGCGTGTCGAATCTCACATTCCTGCGCACCGCGCTCAATGCCCAGCGCCGCGCGCGGGGTGAGGCGGAGGCGTCGGGGGCCGAGTTTCTGAAACTGGTCAAGGCGCACGCTGCCGACTTCGGCCTGTCGCTCGACATGCTCAAGCGCGCGGTCAACGTCGGCTTTTCGGGCGGCGAGAAAAAGCGCAACGAGATGGTCCAGATGGCAGTGCTGGCCCCGCGCGTCGCGGTGCTCGACGAGACCGATTCGGGGCTCGACATCGATGCGCTGCGGGTTGTCGCCGACGGCATTAACCGGCTGCGCTCGCCGACGACGGCAACGCTGTTGATTACGCACTACCAACGGCTACTCGACTACGTCGTCCCCGATGCCGTCCACGTGCTGGTCGCCGGACGGATCGTTCGCAGCGGCGGGCCGGAACTCGCGCGCGAGCTCGAGACGAGCGGCTATGCGCTGGACCAGGCGGCATGACCGCTCTGCCGACCCGCAAGGACGAGGCCTGGCGATACAGCGACATCGCGGCGGTTGCCGGGGTCTGGCCGCTCGCCTCGCCGACGCGATTGGTCGTGGCGGCGGGTGAGCACGTCACGCGGACGATCCTGCAAGACCATGTCAGCGGTGTCGCGATCGATTCGCTCGATGTCGAAATCGAAGCAGGCGCGACGCTGACGCTCCACATCCTGGCGATGGGTGGCGACTACGGTCGGGTCGCGGTTGATGTGACGCTCGGCGACGGCGCGGCGTTCGAGATGGGTGGGGTGATCCTTGGCCGTGACGACGCGAACCGCGAGATCGTCACGACGGTGCGCCACGCCGCGCCGAACGCGACGAGCCGCCAGACCGTCCGCACTGTCCTCGACGACCGCGCGACCGGGAGCTTCCTCGGCAAAATCGCCGTCGCGCGCGGGGCGCAGAAGTCCGACGCGGTGCAGTCGGTCAAGGCGCTGCTGCTGTCGCGCACCGCGACGGCGAACGCCAAGCCCGAGCTCGAAATCTTCGCCGACGACGTTAAATGCGCCCACGGCGCAACGGTCGGCGAACTCAACAAGGATGCGCTGTTCTATATGGCGAGCCGGGGCATCGCCGCCGACGAGGCGCGCGCGCTGTTGACCGAGGCGTTTATCGCCGACGCTCTGGCCGAGGCTCCCGACCTCGCCGAGCGCGCGATCGCATGGCTGCGGCGATGAACGCGCCCGTGTTCAATCTGCGCCACGATCACCGCGCCGACTTCCCAGGCCTAGCCGACAACTGGGCATATCTCGACTCGGCGGCGACGGCGCAGAAGCCGCGCGTCGTCATCGACGCTATCGCGCGTGCCTATGGCCCCGATTATGCGACCGTCCATCGCGGCGTCTATGCTCGCTCGGCAACCATGACCGAGCGGTACGAGGCGGCGCGCAATACCGTCGCCGCGTTCATCGGCGGCGCTCCCGACGAGATCGTCTTCACGCGCGGCGCGACCGAGGCGATCAACCTCGTCGCCAATAGCTGGGGCAATAGCCTCAAGCCGGGTGACCGCGTTCTGATCTCCGCGCTCGAGCACCACAGCAATATCGTCCCGTGGCAGTTGCTCCGCGACCGCACCGGCATCGCGATCGACGTTGCCCCGCTGACCGCCGACCACCGCATCGACACCGCCGCGCTGATCGCGATGATCGGGCCGCACACAAAGCTAGTCGCAGTCACGCACATCTCGAACGTCCTCGGTGGCGTCACCGACGTCGCTGAAATCGCCGCCGCCGCCCATGCGGCCGGGGCCTTGCTTCTCGTCGATGGGTGTCAGGCGGCACCGCGCCTCGCGGTCGATGTCGTCGCGCTCGGTGCCGATTTCTACACTTTCTCGGGCCACAAGCTCTACGGCCCAACCGGAATCGGTGTGCTGTGGGGGCGGCGCGAGCTGCTCGCGGCGATGCCGCCATGGCATGGCGGCGGCGCGATGATCGAGACGGTGACGTTCGAGCGTTCGACTTATGCCCCGCCACCCGCTCGGTTCGAGGCGGGGACACCGCATATCGTCGGGGCGATCGGGCTGGCGGCGGCGATCGATTATGTGCAGGGCATCGGCGTTGATGTCATTGACGCGCACGAACGCGGACTGGCGCGGGTGGCGCGCGACGCGTTGCGCGGGATCAACTCGCTGACCCTGTTCGGCCCTGAAGAGTCGGCGGGGATCGTCAGCTTCGCGCTGGCGGGCGTGCATCCGCACGACATCGGCACCATTTTGGATGAAAGCGGAGTCGCGATCCGCGCCGGTCACCATTGCTGCCAGCCGCTGATGGGCCTGCTCGGCGTCCCGGCGACGGCGCGCGCGAGTTTTGCGGTTTATAATGACCTGTCCGATGTCGACCGGCTGGTCGACGGAATCAAGCGCGTGACGAGGATTTTCGGATGAAGGACACCGCCCGCAGCTTCACCAGCGAGGAAGTGACCGAGGCCCCCGTGGTCGCGAAGGCCCCGCCGGTCGGCTCCGCCGGTCAGCGCGACTATCTCGACGGCTTTCTGACCAAGGCTCCCGAAACCGTGTCCGCCGACGCCCCCGGCGGCGAAGTCCATGACGCCGTCATCGCCGCGTTGCGCGACATCTTCGACCCCGAAATCCCGGTCAACATCTACGACCTCGGCCTGATCTACGGTGTCGAGATCGACGGCGGACACGCTACCGTGTCGATGACGCTGACGACGCCGCATTGCCCGGTTGCCGAAACGATGCCGGGCGAGGTCGAACTTCGCGTGATGAACGTCCCCGGCGTCGCCACAGCCGAGGTCAATCTCGTCTGGGACCCGGCGTGGGACCCTGGCAAGATGAGCGACGAGGCCAAGCTCGAACTGGGAATGCTGTGATGGAAGCCGACACCGTCGTCCGCCCGGCCCGCCGCCCGCGCCCCGCGCCGATCACCGTGACGCCCGCCGCCGCCGACCGGATCGCCGACCTGATCGCGCGCGCCCCCGAAGCCGCCGCCGGGGTTCGCCTGACGACGCCCAAGCGCGGCTGTTCGGGGCTGGCGTACTCGCTGACCTATGTCACCGAGGCCAAGCCCGGCGACGAGGCGGTGCCGACGCCGGGAGGGACGCTGTTCATCGACGGCGGGTCGCTGATGTACCTGATCGGCAGCGAGATGGATTGGGCCGAAGACGACTTCGCCGCCGGGTTCGTGTTCAAGAATCCCAATTCCAAGGGTCAGTGCGGCTGCGGCGAGAGCTTCACCGTGTGATTCGCACAGGGGTCGTGGCGCTGTCGCTGGCCCTTGGCGGCTGCATCGGGACGGTGGTCGATGTCGTGACCGCGCCGGTCAGGATCGTCGGCGCGGGAATCAACACGGTTATCCCCGGTCAGCACGAACGCGACCGCCGCCGCGGCAAGAAGGCGCGCAAGGCCGAGGAAGCGCAGCTAAAGGCAGACAAGAAAGCCGCAGTCGAGGCTGCGCGCGCGAAACGGGACCGGCGATAAGCGGCGGCGTTCGCTATGCCGTTAGGCGCGATGGCTCAGTGCGTTCCACATCGCCCACGTCCCGACTGAGTAGACGATGCCGTATACCAGCACGATCGCCGAGCTCCACCACCAGAACGCGGTGATCATCGTCGGGCGCAACACGAGCAACGGGACAATCATCAGCCCGCGCAGCAGATAGATGGCGGCGATTGCGACGAGCGCGGTGCGGAGGAGTGGCAAGCGGGGCAGAATACCGGCTCCCGACAGCGCATAGGCCGACCACGCCGCGAGGACGACGGCGATGAACAGCGTTACCGGAACTGCAC
>JBBRQR010000211.1:0-5447 GCA_038226115.1 Sphingomonadales bacterium
GGGATCGGTCGTCATCTCGGCGGCGATCGAGAGCGAGATCGCCCAGATGGACCCCGCCGACCGCCCCGATTTCCTGAGCGAACTCGGCCTGACCGAAACGGCGGCGGCGGCGGCGGCGAATTATCCCTTCTGCACGATCGAGCCGAACGTCGGTAACGTCCCCGTCCCCGACCCGCGCCTCGACGCCATCGCCAAGATCGCGCACTCGGCGAAGATCATCGAGACGCAGTTGGGCTTCACCGACATCGCCGGGCTGGTTCGTGGCGCGTCGAAGGGCGAGGGGCTGGGCAATCAATTCCTTGGCAACATCCGCGAAACCGACGCGATCGTCCACGTCCTGCGCTGTTTCGTCGACGACGACGTCACCCATGTCGAAGGCCGGATCGACCCCGTCGCCGACGCCGAAGTCGTCGAGACCGAACTGATGCTCAGCGACCTCGAATCGCTCGAGAAGCGGGTCCCCGCCTTCGTCAAAAAGGCGGGCCAGGGCGATAAGGAGGCGAAGGTCGCTGCCAGCATACTCGGCCAGGCGCTCGATCTGCTTCGCGAAGGCAAGCCCGCGCGGCTGACGGTGCCAAAGGATGACGACGAGGCGCGGGTGCTCGCGCAGGCGCAACTGCTGACGGCAAAGCCGGTCCTGTACGTCTGCAACGTCGACGAGGCGTCGGCGGCAAACGGCAATGCCCAGTCGGCGGCAGTCGCGGCGATGGCGGCGGCGAGCGGGGCGGGATCGGTCGTCATCTCGGCGGCGATCGAGAGCGAGATCGCCCAGATGGACCCCGCCGACCGCCCCGATTTCCTGAGCGAACTCGGCCTGACCGAAACCGGCCTCGCCCGCGTCGTCCGTGCCGGGTACGACCTGCTTCACCTCCGGACCTACTTTACCGCCGGTCCGAAGGAGACGCGGGCGTGGACGATCCCCGTCGGGACCAAGGCCCCGGCGGCGGCGGGCGTCATCCACGGTGACTTCGAACGCGGCTTCATCCGGGCCGAAACGATCGGCTACGACGACTATATCGCGCTCGGCGGCGAAGGTCCGGCGCGCGATGCCGGCAAGTTGCGGAGCGAGGGCAAGGAGTATGTCGTTGCCGACGGCGACATCATGAATTTTCGCTTCAACGTGTGATCGACCGTCATGCGATTGTCCGTTATGCTTAACGTCTAGGCACGCAATCGGGGGATGGCATGGGTATGATAATCGTTGGCGCGGCAAGCCTGATCGTGATGGCGTTTACGCCGACGCAGGCCGTCAGTTTTCAGGTCGTTGGCGAAATTGCCGCGAAGTGGCGCGCGCTTGGCGCAGCAACCGGCGCGCTCGGGGTCCCGACCAGCGACGAAGCCGCCGCCGCCGATGGTGGGCGGATTAGCGCCTTCAAGAACGGCTTCATCACGTGGCACCCGAAGTACGGCGCGCACGCGACATGGGGATTGATCGGCGCGAAATGGAACGCGCTGGGGCGCGATGCCGGCGTCGGCTTCCCCATTATCGACGAAGCCGATGCGGCGGGCGGCGGGCGGTTCAGCGACTTTTCGAACAATGCGACGATCGACTGGAAACCGGCAACCGGAGCCCATGCCGTCGTCGGCCTGATCCGCGCGCGCTGGCTCGCAACCGGTCGCGAGGCAGGCGTCTGCGGCTATCCGACGAGCGACGAGGTTGCCGTCACCGGTGGCCGCCGGAGCAATTTCGAACACGGCACGATCAGCTGGATCACCGGGACGCGCGCGGCGGTATCGCAATGCACCGGCGCCCCGCCAAAGGCGGCGGCCCCGAAAAAGCCGTAGCGACGGTAGCTCACGTCGCCACAACGGCGCGTCAGCTGCCGGGATAGCCGACGAGTGCGGTGACCGCGACGCTCGCAGCAGCCAACCTTGCCGCCCCGCCTAAATCGGGCAGGTCGATAACAAACGCGGCGTGATTGACGACGCCCCTCGCCGCGCGGACGAGTTCGACCGCTGCAAACGCGGTGCCGCCAGTCGCGATCAGGTCATCGACGATCAGGACCCGTGCGCCGACGGGGACGGCATCGGCGTGGATTTCGACGCGGTCCTCGCCGTATTCGAGCGCGTAATTGACCCCGATGACGGCCCCGGGGAGTTTGTTCTTCTTGCGGATGAGGACGAGCCCCTTCGCACACCGCGCGGCAAGCGCCGCCCCGAAGATGAAGCCACGCGCCTCG
The DNA here is from genome assembly GCA_038226115.1 of Sphingomonadales bacterium. Taxonomy (GTDB): domain Bacteria; phylum Pseudomonadota; class Alphaproteobacteria; order Sphingomonadales; family Sphingomonadaceae; genus Polymorphobacter_B. Next base: position 2,181 of record JBBRQR010000211.1, read on the forward strand.
ATCCCGGCGATGAGGTCGAACTCGGTCCCGACCGTCGCCGCCAGTCGGTCGATCGTCGTCGCGAACCCAGGCCCGTCGAGGAGCAGCGTGGTTATGTCACGAAACATGATCCCGGCATGAGGGTAGTCGGGCACAGTACGTATGAGGGCGCGAAGGTCGTCATTCATGAATGCGCGCGCCCAAGCCTAACCAGACGGTTATCCTCGCGCACTCCGGGACCCGCGCGAGGAAGATCATCCACTCCTTTAACGACCCACGCGGCACGCGACCAGCGGCCTACGCGTCACCGCTTACTCCGCCGGAAGCATCTCTGGCTTCTTCGCCTTCAGGTCGGCCCAAACTCGCTTGTAGCTGAGGTAGCCAAGCGCAGTCAGGATCAGCAGGAAGATTACCACACCCAACCCGGTCCGACGACGCTCCTCGAGGGTCGGCTCGGCGGTCCATGTCAGGAACGCCGCGACGTCCTTGGCATTCTGCTGGACGGTCGATTTGGTGCCGTCGGTGTAAGTGACCTGACCGTCAGCCGACAACGGCGGTGGCATCGCGACGTTGAGCGACTTGAAATACGGATTGTAATACAGCCCGTCCGGCGTCTTCCAGTCGGCGGGTGCATCCTTGTACCCGGTCAGCAGCGAATAGACGTACGCGGGGCCGTCCTCGCGCGCCTTCGTAATCAACGCGAGGTTGGGCGGCAGCGCATTGTTGTTCGCGGCGCGCGCGGCCGTCTCATTCGGATACGGCCCGGGAATCTTGTCGGCGGGAATGCCCTTGCGTGTATTCGGCTCACCGGTCTTGTCGTCGATCGACGCGATGTCGGACTGCTTGGCGAGCGCCTTCACCTCCGCCGCCGAAAACCCGATCGCGGTCAGGTTGCGGAACGCGATCCGGTTGATCGAGTGGCACCCCGAGCAGACCTCTTTGTAGACCTGATATCCGCGCTGAAGCTGAGCGCGATCGAACGTCCCAAGGACGCCGTCGCTCTGCCAGCTGACTTCCTTCGGCGCGAGGTGATATTTGGCGACAGGATCGGGCAGCGCGGCATCGCGGGGGACAACGGCCCCCCACAACAGCGCGACGCAAAATACCGCGCCGACGAGGAAAGCGAAAATCTTGACCATCGAACCTATTCCGCCGGCTGGGCGGACGCAGGGATACCCGCGTGCCCCACACCCATGGGTTTCACCGCGACCGACGCACCGGCCTTCTTGCCAAGCACTGCTTCCGAGATCGAGTTAGGCAGCGGCAGCGGCTTTTCGATCCGGCTGACGATCGGAATCAGAATCAGGAAGTGCGCGAAATAATAAGCGCTCGCGATCTGGCTGATCCGCAACCACGGCTCGCCCGCCGGCTTACCGCCGCAGATGCCGAGAATGATGATATCGATGACAAACAGGATGAACAGCTGCTTCATCATCGGCCGATAATTGTTCGACCGCACTGGCGATGTGTCCAACCATGGCAGGAAGAACAGCAACAGGATCGCCGAGAACATCGCCAGCACACCCCACAGCTTGGCCGGGATGAACATGAAGTCTTGAGTAAAGGCGCGCAGGATCGCGTAAAATGGCCAGAAATACCATTCAGGGACGATGTGCGCCGGCGTCGAAAGTGGATTGGCCGGAATGTAGTTGTCGACCTCGCCGAGCATGTTGGGCAGGAAAAACACCACGACCGCGAACAGCGTAAGATAAACGCCAAGCCCAAAGAAGTCCTTCGCCGTGTAATACGGGTGGAAGGGAACGGTGTCGGCCTCCGACTTGACGTCGATGCCCGTCGGATTGTTCGAACCCGGAATATGCAGCGCCCAAACGTGGAGGATGACAACACCGAGCGTAATAAAGGGAAGCAAATAATGGAGTGAAAAGAAACGATTGAGCGTGGCATTGTCCGGCGCAAACCCGCCGAGCAGCCACGTATGGATCGCCTCTCCGACGACTGGAATCGCCGAGAACAAGTTGGTGATCACAGTCGCGCCCCAGAAGCTCATCTGCCCCCAGACGAGAACATAGCCCATGAACGCCGTCGCCATCATCAGCAAAAAGATGACCAAGCCAAGAAGCCAAAGCACTTCGCGCGGCGGCTTGTAGCTACCGTAGAAGAGCCCACGGAAGATGTGAATATAGACGACGACGAAGAAGAACGACGCACCGGTCGCGTGCATGTAGCGGAGCATCCAGCCGCCATTGACGTCGCGCATGATGTGTTCGACCGAGTCGAACGCGATCGCGGTGTTCGCTGCGTAGTGCATGCCAAGGATGACCCCGGTCAGGATCTGAACCACCAACGCGACCCCGGCGAGAACGCCGAAATTATAGAAATAATTGAGATTCCTAGGCACCGGATAACCGGCTCCGAGACTGTCGTAGATCAGCCGCGGCACCGGCAGACGGCTGTCGACATATTTCATGAACGGCGACGTCGGTTCGTAATGCTTTGCCCAAGGGAAGCTCATGGCTGTGTCCTCAACCGATCGTGACTTGGGTGGGTGACTTGAAAATATACTCAGGTACTTCAAGGTTTTTCGGTGCCGGCCCCGACCGGATGCGTGCGGCGGTATCGTACTGCGATCCGTGGCACGGGCAGAAATAACCACCGAACGCGCCGCGGTTCTCGCCCTCGCGCGCGCCCAGCGGGACGCAGCCGAGGTGCGTGCAGACGCCGAGGGTGATCAGCCAGTTTTCCTTGCCCGGCTTGGTCCGCTGCGCCAGCGTCTGGGGATCGCGCAGGCTCGACAATGGCACCGCTTTCGCCTCCGCAATCTCCTTCGCAACAAGGTTACGGGCGAACACCGGCTTACCGCGCCAGCTGACAACGATCGCCTGACCAGGTAAAATTGACGATAGGTCGAGGTCGATTTGCGCGAGCGCGAGAACATCAGCCGACGGCGACATTTGATTGATCAGCGGCCAAACGAACGTTGCCGCACCAGCGGCGGCGAACGCCCCGGTGGCGACGAAGATGAAATCGCGCCGTCGTTCGCCGGTCGGCGTCAGATCGGCATCGTGGTGAGTCGCCATTGCGGCTTCCTGCTCCAAATCATGTCATGGCGGTTTACACCGCCGTTACAGTGCCGCTGATAGCCGCCGCAGCCCGTCCCGCGCAACGGGCATTTTGGCGCGGGGGGTGGTCCGCACTTGGTTCACGGTGCGAGCGCGGCAACGATGACCGCCAGCAACGTCGGATCACCGACGGCGATCACCCGCCCGTCGCTGCCGCGCCGCAACGGTCCACCGTGCCAATCGGTCATCGCCCCACCCGCGCCGCCGA
>JBBRQR010000212.1:0-5445 GCA_038226115.1 Sphingomonadales bacterium
ATTATTTCTGCCGCCACGAACAAGACCGCTTCTTCGCCCGCGCTTTCCCGACCGCGTCGCATCCGGCGGTGCTTGCGATGCAGCGGACCGCGAAGGACACCGGCACGTACATCCCGTGCTCGTTCTTCGAGGCCGACGGGCCGCATTATTACAACAGTCTGGCGATGATCGACCGGCGCGGCGCGGTCATGGGCGTCTACCGCAAAAGCCACATCCCCGACGGCCCGGGTTATGAGGAGAAGTTCTACTTCCGCCCCGGCAACACCGGCTTCAAGGTGTGGGACACCGATCATGGCCGCATCGGCGTCGGCATCTGTTGGGACCAGTGGTTCCCCGAAACCGCGCGGGCGATGATGCTGATGGGGGCCGAAATCCTGTTCTACCCGACCGCGATAGGGTCCGAACCCGCCGAGCCCAACCTCGACACCCGCCGCATGTGGATCCGCGCGATGATCGGCCACGCAGTGTCGAACGTCGTCCCCGTCGTCGCCGCCAACCGCACCGGCGTCGAGGAGGAGCAACGCTTCTACGGCAACAGCTTCATCGCCGATCAGCGCGGCGACATCGTCGACGAACTCGCGACCGACACGCAAGGCGCGGTCATCGCGACCTTCGACCTCGCCGAAGTCCGCAGCAATCGCGCCAGCTTCGGCTTCTTCCGCGACCGCCGCCCCGACCTCTACGGGCGGCTCTGCCGCGACGAGTGACGCGGCTTAAGTTGACACGGTTGACACAAATGTCGTTGCTTCGCGGTCGTCTTTCTTGGTCGACCTCTAACCCGGACCCGAAGTTCACACGAAGTTCAAGCCCACGCACGAATTTCTAAAATCTCTCTCCCCGTGGGGAAGACGAAACAGCCAGCCAACAATGAGAAAGAGCGACACCCCCCCGTGGGTGGTCGAGTCGGGACAGAATACGTGATGCAGGGGTGTGTAGGACAGCCCTATTTCCCTCTCCCTTCAAGGGAGAGGGAAGGACCCGCGCCGCGCTCTTCAGCCGCGTGGGAGAGTGAGGGTGGCCGTCGCGCGGCGACGACGGCTTTCGCTCGAGAAGACCACCCTCACTCGGGCCGCTCCAAGCGGCGCATCTCTCGCCTCTCCCCTCTAAGGAGACGGAAGAAGAAGCGCGCATTCAGTAGCTGGGTCTTTCGATTGGCGCCAATTACGCAGCCACCCCCTCTAACGCTTCGCTCGCCGCGACCCACTTTGCCTCCGCCTCGCCCAGCGCCTTCGCCACCGTCGCGCGCGTCTTCATCAGCCCCGGCACGCCGGCCATCTTGTCGGCCCCGGTTGCCTTCGTCGGGTCGGCGAGCGCGGTGTCGAGTTGGGTCAGGCGCGCGGTCAGGCGGGTGATGTCGGCTTCGGCTTCGCGGGCGGTGCGTTTGAGGACGACGGCTTTCGCGCGGTCGGCGGCCGATTCCTGGCGGACGAGCTTGCCTGCTTTGGCCGGGGCGGCGCGCTTTTCAGGGCGGGCGTCGCCGCGTCCGAGCACCCGGTCGGTATAGTCGTCGAGGCTGCCGGCGAATTCGGTCGCATGGCCGTCCTCGACGAGGACGAGGCGGTCGGCGGTCGCCTCGAGCATATGCCGGTCGTGGCTGACGACGACGACCGCGCCGCCGTATTCGTTGAGCGCCTGCACCAGCGCCTCGCGCGCGTCGACGTCGAGGTGGTTGGTCGGCTCGTCGAGGATGAGCAGATGCGGCGCGTCGCGGGTGATGAGGGCGAGGGCGAGGCGGGCCTTTTCGCCGCCGCTCATCTTGCCGACCTTTTGTTCGGCCATCAGCCCCGAGAAGCCGAAGCGGCCCAGTTGCCCGCGCACGGCGGTCGGCTTCGCGCCGGGCATCAGGCGGCCCATGTGCGCGAGCGGGGTGTCGTCGGCATCGAGTTCCTCGACCTGATACTGGGTGAAATAGCCGACTTTGAGCTTGGTCGAGCCGCCGACATGGCCGTCCATCGCCGGGAGTTGCCCCGCGAGCAGCCGCGCCAGCGTCGTCTTGCCGTTGCCGTTGCGCCCCAACAGCGCGAGCCGGTCGTCGGGGTCGAGGCGGAGATCGACCCCCTGCAGGATCGGCGTCCCGTCGTAACCGACGGCGGCGTGGTCGAGCTGGATCAGCGGTGGCTTGAGGACGGCGGGCGACGGGAAGTCGAAGACGAGGCTCGGGTCGTTGGCGACCTCGGCGATCGGCTGCATCTTCGCCAGCGCCTTCTGCCGCGACTGCGCCTGCTTCGCGGTCGACGCGCGCGCCGAGTTGCGCGCGATATAGTCCTGAAGCTTGGCGCGTTGCGAAGCCTGGGCTTCGCGGGCGCTGGCAAGCTGGGCGAGGCGTTCGTTGCGCTGGCGTTCTAAATCGTCGTAGCCGCCGGGGTAGAGCGTCGTCTGCCCGCCCTGGAGGTGGAGGATATGGTCGACGACGTTGTTGAGCAGGTCGCGTTCGTGGCTGATGACGACCATCGTCGCGCGGTAGCTTTTGAGGAAGCTTTCGAGCCACAGCGTCGCTTCGAGGTCGAGGTGGTTCGACGGCTCGTCGAGCAGCAGCAGGTCGGGCTGCGAGAACAGCAAGGCGGCGAGCGCGACGCGCATCCGCCACCCGCCCGAATAGCTGTCGAGCGGGCGGTGCTGCGCCGCCTCGTCGAAGCCCAAGCCGACGAGGATGCGGCTCGCGCGCGCCGGGGCGGTGTGGGCGTCGATCGCCGTCAGCCGTTCGTGGATTTCGCCGATGCGGTGGAAGTTGGCGGCGTCGGCGTGGTCGAGGCCTTCTTCTTCGGTCAGCAACGCGGCGCGCTCGGCGTCGGCGGCGAGGACGGTCTCGAACGGGGTCGCGGCGCCGGCCGGGGCCTCCTGCGCGACATAGCCGATGCGTGCGCCCTTAGGCATGTCGATGCCGCCGTCGTCGGGCGAGGTTTCGCGCGCGATGAGCTTCATCAGCGTCGACTTGCCCGCGCCATTGCGCCCGATCAGCCCGACGCGGGCGCGGGTCGGGATCGCGGCGGTCGCCTTGTCGAGGATGACGCGCCCGCCGAGGCGGACGGTGACGGCGTTGATGTTCAGCATGGCCGCGCGCTTAGCATGTTATGCTGCGGTGCGGAAGAAGCGTGGGGGCGGCGGTATCGCACCGAAAACGGATTATGAATCGGTGCCGTAATGATTTGGCATCGTCTTAGTATTAGGTTAAAGGTAACTTGTGAGTACGAAATGGGCACTCGCAATTCGCACAAGGGGCACATTATGAAAACTTCACATGTACTGCTGGCGCTGACTGCGCTCGCGGTCGCCGGTTCGGCCAGCGCCGCCAATCTCGTCGTCAACGGCTCGTTCGATGCCAACACCACCATTACCAAGATCGGCTTTCAGAACAATGTCACCGGCTGGACCGGCGGCGGCGGGCTGACCTTCCTCGCGCCCCCGGGCTCGGCCGATGACGGCGCGCAGTATCTGGCGATCTACGGCCCGTTCCCGGCCACGAGCCCCGACGGCGGCAACTTCGTCCTCGCCGACGGCGACCCCAACTATTCGGATGGGATTTCGCAGACGATCAGCGGTCTGACCGTCGGCGCAACGTACAACGTCAACTTCTACCAGGCGGCCGGGCAACAGCAGGGCTTTAGCGGCGGGACGACCGAGCGTTGGCAGGTCAGCTTCGGCGCCTCGTCGCAGCTGTCGAGCCTGTTCACCCTGCCGCAGGGCGGCGTTGGCCCGTGGCAGGCGCAGTCGTTGTCCTTCGTCGCCGCATCGGCGTCGCAGGTTCTGACGTTCCTCGCGGTCGGCACCCCCGGTGGTGCGCCGCCGATCTCGCTGCTCGACGGCGTTTCGCTGACGGCAGCGGTTCCCGAGCCAGCCAGCTGGGCGCTGATGCTCGGTGGGTTCGGCATCGTCGGCGCGGCGCTCCGCCGCCGCGCGACGACGACCGTCGCCGCCTGACCGAATTTCCGGTCCGTCGCGCCTAATCGGCACGGCGGACCGGAATTTTGACGTTGCACACATCGACCGCCGCTGCGGGCCGGAGGAAAAACGGCTCGCGGCGGTTGGCGCGTGCGGTGATGAGCGCGGCGAACGTCGCGGAGTCGGTTCGCAACACTTGCCACCGCACCGCGTTGGCCACGTCGCTTGCGAGCCGCGCGCCGGTAATCGGCAGGCGCTCGGCCGCCGTCTTGTAGAAACCCAGTGCCTCGGTGCCGCGCGGCAGCGCGGTGACGTTCGGCAACCCGTCGATCACCCGCCCGACGACCGCCATATTGCGGTCGAGGTGGCGCGGCGCATGGCCGGTAACGGCGTACAGCTCGCTCCCGTCGCCGGTCGACGGCGGCTCGTTGCGCCCTGCGCCGACCATGGCGTAGCAATGGACGAGCCACGCCGACCCCGCCTCGCGCGCAACCGGCCAACCGTCGCTGAACCCGGCCTCGGCGGCGTAAGCGTCGCGGTAGGGCAGGGGGGTGAATGCCATTGCGGCGGCGGGTCGTTCATATTCGGGGGGCAGTTCGGGCGGGGAAACGGCTGGCGGCGTGGTTGGCGGAGCGGCATCGGCAGCGGCGGCGCGCGTCCCCCATTGGACGACATAATTATCCTGGACCCGCGTTACCGCACCACCGGTGAACGCCCCGGCACGGACCAGCGCGCGGATCGCGGCGACGTGGCTGGGGGCGAAGTCGGGGGCGAGCTCGATCGTCAGCGTCCCCCTCGCCGTGTCGAGCAGAATCAGGTTTTCGGGGCGAATCGCACGCCACGCGGCGGGCGGCGCGCCCGCCTCGATCTCGACGAGCGTCGCTGGCTTGGGCGATACCGGCAGCGATGTCGGCAGCGGCAGCGGCGGCGGCGGGCTCTGGGCGATAACCGGAACGGCGCAAATGCCGAGCGCAATAAAATTCCAAAGTTGACGAAAGTAGCGCCACGCAGCGGGGCCTTTCTCCTCCCGCCGAACCCCGTTGGTGAGCACGGACGACGGGGCGATCTGGCCGCCGCGACGCATCGTGAGGGCGTCGACCCCTGCCGCCGGTATGCTTGTCAGTCCACGCTCGTGCTTCACCATCGCCGCGCCTCCATTGCGAGGTTGAGGCTAGCGCAGCGCCGGGGCTGTAGGACAGCGGTTTATCGCCCGCGCTTGAGCCGTTGGATCGCCTCGTCGAGCGCCGACAGAAAGCGCGAGCGGTCGGCGGCGGCGAAGGGGGCGGGGCCGCGCCCCCCGCCGCGCGCCGCGTCGCTCGCCCACGACATCGCGCGGGCATCTTCCGCCAGACCACGCGCGGCGACGGCGGTGCCGATGTTGGCGGCGGTGAAGGGTTTGCCGTTGTGGCCGATGACCGTCGCCCCCGCCTTGACGCAGCGGTCGGCGAGCAGGATGTCGCCGGTGATCACGATCGTCCCCGCATCGGCGCGCTCGGCGATCCAGTCGTCGGCGGCATCGAAGCCATCGCCGACGACGACCTGTTCGAACAACGGTTCGGGCGGCAC
>JBBRQR010000213.1:0-5366 GCA_038226115.1 Sphingomonadales bacterium
ACTGGGCGGCATTTTCGGTCGTCGGCGACGGTGCTCGCCCGATCGCGCGCGCGGTGACGCGGACGGCCGCCAGCGATCCCGCCCCGGCTCGCGCGCAATAATGGCGTCGGCCAGTCGTCGCGACGGGCGCTGGCTCCAGCGGATCGGTCGGCGGCGGCTGCTCAGCATGATCGTGGTGTTGATCGCCGCCGCCCTCGTCGCGCGGTTGAGCTGGCACATCCCCGTTCTCGTCGACGCCGAACGGTCGCTGTTCGACATCCGCACCGCGTTCGCCGCGCCGCGCGTCGATCAGGACAGCCGCATTGCGATCGTCACCTATACCGAAAGCACGCTGCAACACACCGCCCGCCGCTCGCCGGTCGATCGCACCTTGCTTGCCCGCGCGCTGACCGCGCTCGACCAGGCGGGGGCAAAGGCGATCGGCGTCGATATCCTGATCGACCAGTCGGTCGCCGGGGAGGATGCGGCGCTGACCGCCGCGCTGCGCGCGATGCACACGCCGGTGCGGCTCGCATTTGCGTCGGTCAAGGATACTGCCGAATTCATCGAGCCGTGGCAGGAGGCGCATCTGCTCGGCTTTATCGGCAATGCCGGGCCAAAGGTCAGCGCGGGGAGCGTCCGGCTCGAGGCCGATGCCGATGGCACGGTGCGGCGGTGGCCCTCCCTCGTTTCCGGCGTCGCCCCTTTGTCGCGCGCGCTCGCCGCGTCGAATGAAATTTATCGCGGCATGGTCGCGTACCGTCAGGCGAAGCTGACCGACCGCCCGGTGTTCAACAAGCTCGATATCGAACTCCTTGCCGATCCCGCGACCGCCGCGATACTCGCACCGTTGCTGCGCGGGCGGATCGTCTTGATCGGGGCCGATCTGCCGGCGACCGACCGGCTGCCGACGCCGTTCACCGCGATCACCGGCGCGACGATGGCCGGGACCGAAATCCACGCGCATATGCTCGCGCAGACGCTCGACCGCGACTGGCCCGCGCCGATCCCCGGCTGGGCGTTATGGCTGGCCGCGCTCGCCGCCGTCGGTGCCGGGGCGGCGACGAGTTTGGGCGAAAAAAAGCTGACGTGGCTCGTCGTGCTGATCGGGGTGCAGGCGGTCCTGCTCATCGGCACGCCGCTGCTGCTCGCGGCGGCGCACACGATCGACACCACCGGCTTTCCCGCGCTCGGCTGGGCGCTCGGCTGGCTGGCGGCGTTTATCGCGGTCGGGTCGGCGGCGCGGTCGATCGGCAGCGAGGAACGGCGGTTTGCCCAAGGCGCGCTCGGGCGTTACCTGCCCGAAGACGTCGCCGCGATGATCCTGCGCGAGCCCGAACGCCTCGCCTTGTCGGGCGAAAGCCGCGAGATTTTCGCGTTATTCTCCGACATGGAGGGCTTTACCAAGCTGTGCCACCGGCTGACCCCGGAGGAAGTCGCGACCTTTCTCAACGATTATCTCGACCATTTATGCTCGATCGTGCTCAAGCACGGCGGGACGATCGACAAGTTCGTCGGTGACGCCGTCGTCGCCTTTTGGGGGGCCCCGGTGTCGCGCCCCGGCGACGGCGACCGTGCGCTCGCCGCCGCCGCCGAGATGTGCCGCGCGGTCGAACTGAAGGTCAGCGGCGACACGCCGTTGATCGGCAAAACCCGCGTCGGCCTCCACTGGGGGCGCACCGTCGTCGGCAATTTCGGCGGGTCGGGACGGATGCAATACACCGCGCTCGGCGACACGATGAACACCGCCGCGCGAATGGAATCGGCGAACAAATATCTGCAGACATCGGCGCTGGTCAGCGGCGACGCGCTGGCCGGGATGGCGGCGGGCGGGGTCCGGCCGATGGGGCGGGTTTTGCTCCGCGGGCGCGCGGCGGCAATCGACGTTTACGAACCGACCGAAGACCTCGACCATGCCCGCGAACTGCGCTCACTGTATTGGGCGTTCAGGACGGGCGACGGCGACGCGCTGGCGCAAATGCGAAAAGTTGCCGAAGCGCGTCCAAACGACCATGCTCTTGCGTATCTGGTGCATCGGTTGACCGAGTCCGGTCCCGAAGGGGCGACAATTCTGGAGTGAAGCGATGATGAAGCAACTTACCCTGACGATTTCGGCCTGTGCGCTGGCCACCGCCGCGAACGCGCAACTTCTCGTCGTCCGCGCGACGGGGCCTTCGGCGGCAAGCTATGCCCCCGGCAAGGTGCTCGCGGCGACGAGCACGGTGACGCTCGCGGGCGGTGACGAGGTCGTCGTCATGGACAGCGGCGGGACGCGCTCGCTCAAGGGTCCGGGCACCTTCCCGGCGAAGGGCGTCGGCGCGTCGTCGGCCGGGCTCGGCACGATGCTCGCCAGCCTCGGCGACCGGACGAGCACGCGCATGGCGCGCACCGGAGCGATCCGTGGCAGTGGCGGTGCCCCGGCATTGCTCCCCAGCCTGTGGAGCATCGACACGACGACGGGCGGAACCTTCTGCCTCGTATCGGGCGGCGATGCCCAGCTGTGGCGCGCCGATACCAGCGCGGCGGCCTCGGTCCCGCTGCGAAAGGGCGATGACGGTCGTCCGGCTTACGCCAGCTTCGGTGCCGGTGCGGCAACGACGGCGTGGCCCGCCGCCAATGCACCACGCAGCGACGGCGAATATCTCGTCGGCCCCGACGCTAACGCGCAGTCGGTGACGATCCACATTCTGCCCGATGCGCCGACCGACCTTGCCGCGCTCGCCGCCGCGTTCGGGCGGAGCGGGTGCCAGCGCCAGATCGCCTTTCTGCGCGCGGTCGCGGGGCCGTCCGCGCCGTAACCGCGCAGGCTTACGGAAAGTCGCTGCCGCCGACGATCAGCGCGGCGAGCCGAACGACGCCGACCTGATCGTCGGCGTCGAAGCGCGCGATCTCGGGGCTGTCGAGGTCGAGAACGCCGATCAGCCGGGCGCCCCCAATCCCATCGCTTTCCAGCAGCGGCACGACGAGTTCGGACCGCGACGCCGCATCGCACGGAATATGGCCGGGGAACGCCTCGACATCGGCGACGCGGACGGCGCGGCGCTCGGCGGCGGCGGTGCCGCAGACCCCCCGTCCAAGCGCGATGCGGATGCACGCCGGGCGGCCCTGAAACGGGCCGAGCACCAGCTCGTCGCCGCGCATCAAGTAAAACCCCGCCCAGTTGAGATCGGGCAGCGCGCCGAAAATCAGCGCGGCGGCGTTGGCGGTGTTGGCGACCCAGTCGCGCTCGCCCGCGAGCAGCCCGCCAAGCTGGCGCGCAACCTCGTCGTACAGCTCGGCCTTGGTCGTCGTGACTGGCATTTCGGTCGCGAACATGGTCAATTCCCTCGGGGCCGCTCGGCGGCACGCGATAAAAAGGACATTGGCGATGGCAGCGCAAGATCAGAAGCCTATCGGCTCAGGGTTCGGACGGCACACGACGGCGGCGGAGGTCCTCGCGGGCGTCGATCTTCACGGGAAAAACTTCATCGTCACCGGCGGCTATTCGGGCATCGGCCTCGAAACCGTCCGCGCGCTTGTCGGGGCGGGGGCGACGGTCACCGTTCCGGCGCGGTCGCGCGCGAAGGCCGAAGCCGAACTCGCCGGGATTGCCCGCGTGACGGTCGCCGATATGGATTTGGCCGATCTCGCCAGCGTCCGGCGCTTTGCCGCAGATTTCGTTACGACCGGCGCACCGCTCCACGGCCTCATCAACAACGCCGGCATCATGGCGTGCCCGCTCGAACGCATCGGCGACGGCTGGGAATCGCAGTTCGCCGTCTGCCACCTCGGCCATTTCGAGCTGGCGCGCGGAGTCGAGTCGAGTCTCAAGGCGGCGGGCGGCGCACGTGTCGTCGCGCTGTCCTCGACCGCGCATATCCGCAACGGCGTCGATTGGGACGATCCCCACTTCAACACCCACGACTATAATAAATGGGAGGCGTACGGGCAGGCAAAGACCGCCAATTCGCTGTTCGCGCTCGGTGTCGACGCGCGCTGGCAGGGCGAGGGCGTCCGCGCGTTCGCCGTCCACCCCGGCGGCATCTTCACCCCGCTCCAGCGCCACCTCGCCGACGAGGAAATGGTCGCACTCGGGTGGAAGAATGCCGACGGCACCATCCCGCCGGCAATCGCGGCGATGTTCAAATCGCCCGAGGCCGGGGCCGCGACCTCGGTCTGGTGCGCGGTAAGCCCGCAGCTCGACGGGCGCGGCGGCGTCTATTGCGAGGATTGCGACGTCGGCCAGCTCGCCACCGAGGCGAGCAAACGCTGGGAGCACGTCCGGCCATGGGCGTGCGATCCCGCCGGGGCCGACCGGCTGTGGGGGATGACCGAAGCGATGCTCACCGCCGCCGGTTGACCTTGCCCTGCCCACGCGCGACACCGGCCATGGGGAGACGATCACATGCTCAAACTCATCATCGGTAACCGAACCTATTCGTCATGGTCGCTGCGCGGCTGGCTCGCGCTCAAACAGTCGGCGCTGCCGTTCGAGACGGTCGTCATCCCGATGGATACGCCCGAATGGGTCGATGGATCGGCGAAGGGCCTGCTGCCCGCGGGCAAGGTCCCGGTGGTGTGGGACGGCGACGTGTGCGTGTGGGACAGCCTCGCGATCATCGACTGGTTGGCGGACAAGGTCCGAACGGCGCGCATCAGCCGCGGGCATTTTTGGCCGCACGACATGGCGGCGCGCGCGCTGGCGCGGTCGATGTCCGCCGAGATGCACAGCGGCTTCACCGCGTTGCGCGGCGGCTGCTCGATGAACCTGCAGCGCGACTATCCCGATTATGTCCTGACCCCCGACGTGCTGGCCGATGTCGCGCGGATCGACGCGCTGTGGACCGAGGCGCGGACCAAATATCACGCGATCGACGAGGCGCACGAAGGCCCATTCCTGTTCGGCACGCTCAGCGCCGCCGACATCATGTTCGCTCCCGTCGTCACCCGCATCAAAACCTATGGCCTGCCGGTGAGCGAGGTCAGCGCCGCGTATGTCGCCGAAATGCTCAGCCACCCGTGGATGGTCGAATGGACCGACGCCGCGCGCGCCGAGACGTACCCGTTCGCGCGCGCCTATTTCGACAAGGTCGGCGGCGTCGGTGGGGGTGTGGCGGCGCGCTAGCCACAACGACCCCGGCGTCATGCTGGCGCGGGGTCAGCCCCCACCCAGCGACGACGCCGCGACATATCCCGTCGCCTCGCTCCAGAACATGTCGCAGTCGGGGTAGGTGCAATGGTCGGTCGCCGGACGATCGGTGCCGACCGCGACGAACACCGCGTCGGCGGCGCTGCGGTTGATCAGGTGATGGGCATCGGCGACGCCTTTGGCAAAGGTGGCGACATCGCCGGGGCGCATGACGTGCTCGCCGCCGTCGTCGATCAGTACCGCCTCGCCGCTGAGCATG
>JBBRQR010000214.1:0-5326 GCA_038226115.1 Sphingomonadales bacterium
CCTCCCCTGAAGGGGAGGGGAGGCACACCCTCCGCACCGCCGCCCTCGCCGCCATCGCCGACACCCGCTGGGTGCCCGAACGCAGCCGCAACCGGATCACCGCGATGGTCGCCGGGCGGCCCGACTGGGTCATCAGCCGCCAGCGTGCGTGGGGGGTGCCGATCACCCTGTTCGTCGATCGCCGCACCGGCGAGTATCTCCGTGACCCCGCCGTCGATGCGCGCATCGTCGCGGCGATCACCGCTAGTGGCGCGGATGCGTGGTGGGCGACCGACCCCGCCGTCTTCCTCGGGGCAGGCCGCGACCCCGCCGATTACGAGCGGATCGACGACATCCTCGACGTCTGGTTCGACAGCGGCTCGACCCACGCCTTCGTCGTCGAGGGGCGCTACGGCGTCGGCACGCGCGCCGACCTGTACGTCGAGGGGTCGGACCAGCATCGCGGCTGGTTCCAGTCGTCGCTCCTCGAAAGCGTCGGCACGCGCGGCGTCGCGCCGTACAAGGCGGTGCTGACCTACGGCATGGCGCTCGACGCGGCGGGCAAGAAGATGGCGAAGTCGGTCGGCAACGTCGTCGATCCAATCACCATCGCCGATACGCAAGGCGCCGACATCCTGCGCCTGTGGGTCGCGTCGATCGACTATTTCGACGACGTCAAATTCGGCCAGGAGGCGCTCGCCGGCACGACCGACGCGTATCGCAAGCTGCGCAACACCTTCCGCTATTTGCTCGGCAGCCTTGATGGGTGGGACGAGGGCGAGCGCGTTGCCCCCGCCGACATGCCCGAGCTCGAACGCTGGGTGCTTCACCGCCTCGCCGAGCTTGACGCCGAGCTGCGCGGTCATGTGGCGAACTTCGATTTCGCGCCAATGCTGACCGCGCTCAACGCCTTCGCCAATCAGGACCTGTCGGCGTTCTACTTCGACATCCGCAAGGACAGTCTCTACTGCGACGCACCGTCCAGCCTGAAGCGCCGCGCGTGCCGGACGGTGCTCGACACGCTGTTCCATGCGCTGACGCGGTGGCTCAGCCCCGTGCTCGTGTTCACCGCCGACGAGGTGTGGCGGACGCGCTTCCCCGACGCGGCGTCGGTGCATCTGGAGGCGTGGCACGACTATTCCGCCTTCCGCGACGACGCGCTGGGGGTACGGTGGGAACGGCTGCGCGCGCTGCGGGGGCTGGCGACGTTGGCAATCGAGCCCGCGCGCAAGGCGAAGACGCTCGGGTCGAGCCTTGAGGCCGACCTGTTACTGACGGCCGCGCCTGAGGAGGCCGCGCTGATCGCGAGCGTCGACTTTGCCGAGCTGGCGATCGTCGCCAGGGTGACGGTGGCGACCGACCCCGCGCTGCCTGCCGGGGCGCTCGTCACAGCGACGGCAAGCGATTTCCCCCGCTGCGACCGCTGTCGCCGCCATCTCCCCGACGTCGCCCCGGCCACCGGGCTGTGCGAGCGGTGCGCCGGGGTGGTCGGGTGAAGCGCCTCGGCTACTGCATCGCGCTGGTCGCCTTGGCGCTCGACCAGTTGAGCAAGTATTGGGTGACCAACGTCCTCGACCTGCCAGGACGCGGGGTCATTCCGGTGCTGCCGTTCTTCGACCTCGCCTGGGTCGTCAATCCGGGCGTGTCGATGAGCCTGTTCCTCGCCGAGACGAGCGCGCAGAGATGGCTGCTTATCGCCGTGACGCTCGGCATTGCCGCCGCCGTCGCGGTGTGGATCGCCCGAGAGCGCAGCCGCGCCGACGTCGCCGCGCTCGGGCTGATCCTCGGCGGTGCGCTCGGCAACATCGTTGATCGCGCCCGCTTCGGCCATGTCATCGACTTCATCGACGTGTTCTGGCGCGACCATCATTTTTACATCTTCAATGTCGCCGATGCCGCTATAAGCGTCGGTGTCGCCGTGCTGTTGCTGCGCAGCGTGTTCGCGGCGAAGCCGGTCTAGGAGTATGCGCATGAAGTCGTGGCCCATCGTTCTGCTCGCTGTCGTCGCCGTCGGCTGCGCCCACAAGCGCGAGCGCCTGTCGAACCGCAATGCGCCCGACGAGTTCGCGATCAGCCGCAGCGCGCCGCTCGTCGTGCCCCCCGATTTCGCCCTTGCACCGCCGAAGCCCGGTGCCGCGCGTGCCCTCGCCGACGATGCGCAGACCAATGCCGCCGAGGCGCTGTTCGGCCCCGGCGTCGCAATCACGCCGAAGTCGCCCGCCGAGACCAACCTGCTCGACAAGGCGAAGGCAGCGAAGCCCGAGCCGAACATCCGCTCGTCGGCGGGCGACCCCGACACGCCGTCGGTGAACAAGGGCGCGTTCCTGCGTGAGCTTATGGCGGCCCCGGCCAAGACGCTCGATGCGAAGAAGGCGGTCGTCACGCTCGGCGGCTGAAGATTAACAAGTAAGCGAGGTGAGCGCCCGAGCAGGGCGATTCCTCCCTGTGTTCCCCGCGCAGGTGGGGATTGCAAGCCATTGATTCACTTAAATAAACTGCCCAAGATGCCGCGCAGCAGGGTGCTGCCGACGTTCCCCGCGACGCGGCCCGCCATCGCGCCGCCGAGCGAGCGGCCCAAGCTGCCCGCGACCTGCCGCCCGACCGACGACGCCATCGACCGCGCCGCGCTCAGCGCGATCTTTTCGGTCATCGACATCGGTATCGGTTTGGCGGCTGCTTTCGCGGCGCTCGCGTTCGCCCGGGCGAGGTTGGCATCGGCCTTTGCCGTCGCCAACGCCGCGATCGCTGCCGCCTTTTCCTGCGCCGTCTTCGCTGCCTCGGCATCGGCGGCGGCCTGCGCGGTGGCCGACTTGGCGTTGAGGATTTCGTAGGCGCTTTCGCGGTCGACGATCGTTTCGTATTTGCCCGCGACCGGCGACGTGTCGATCATCACCTTGCGCTCGGCGGGCGTGATCGGGCCGACGCGCGACCGCGGCGGGGCGATCAGCGTGCGCTCGACCGGCGACGGCGCGCCGTCGTCCTGAAGCAGCGAGACGAGCGCCTCCCCGACCTTCAACTCGGTGATGACGGTGGCGACGTCGACTTTGGGATTGGCGCGGAAGGTGGTCGCTGCCGCACGGACGGCGGCCTGATCGCGCGGGGTATAGGCGCGCAATGCGTGCTGGACGCGGTTACCGAGCTGGCCGGCGACGGTATCGGGGACGTCGATCGGGTTCTGGGTGATGAAATAGACGCCGACGCCCTTCGAACGGATCAGCCGGACGACCTGTTCGATCTTGTCGAGCAATGCCTTGGGGGCGTCGTCGAACAACAGATGCGCCTCGTCGAAAAAGAAGACGAGGACGGGCTTGGGCGGGTCGCCGACCTCGGGCAGGACGGTGAACAGCTCGCTGAGCAACCACAGCAGAAAGGTCGCGTACAGCTGCGGCGACTGCATCAGCCGGTCGGCGGCGAGGATGTTGACCTGACCGACGCCATTATCGTCGACGGTAAGGAAATCGTGAATGTCGAGCGCGGGCTCGCCGAAGAAGTGGCTGCCGCCCTGGCTGTCGAGCTGGAGCAACGCGCGCTGGATCGCGCCAACCGAGCCGCGCGCGACATTGCCGTACTTCGCCTGGAGGTCGGCGGCATTGTCGGCGCACCAGCCGAGCATCGCCGTCAGATCCTTGAAATCGAGCAATGCGAGGCCGTTGTCGTCGGCATATTTGAACGCGACCGCGAGCACCCCGGTCTGGATTTCTCCGAGGCCGAGGAGGCGGGCGAGCAGCAGCGGTCCCATCTCGGTCACCGTCGTCCGCACCGGGTGGCCCGCCGTCCCGAACAGGTCCCAGAAGACGACGGGGGACGCGCCGAAACGATAGTCGTCGAGGCCGACTTCCTTGGCCCGCGCGGTCGTCCACGCGGCGTCGGCGGTCCCGGTCATTGCCATCCCGGCGAGGTCGCCCTTCACGTCGGCGAGGAACACCGGCACGCCGTCGCGGCTGAACCCCTCGGCAAGGCCCTGGAGCGTGACCGTCTTGCCGGTCCCGGTCGCCCCCGCGATCAGCCCGTGGCGGTTGGCGCGGCGCAGCACGAGCGTCTGCGCTGCCCCCGATTCGCCACGCCCGATGAAAATGCCCGTTGCGTCGACGGCTGCGGTGCTCATTCGACAACCTCAATGGTAAAAACGGATCTGGAAGTTGACGAAAGTCGCGCTACGCCCGACCCCGCCTCCGGGCGCGACGAAAATTGGCGGTAACCGTCGCGGTTAAGTCGATGATCGGCGGTGCGGGCATCGTGGGTCATGGCGGAAGGCTAGCCTGATCGGCGGGCTGTAGGACAGAAAAAACGGTACTCCGCGTCGGTGCGAACGGCGATTGCAGTGGTCCGGCAGGCGGCTAGACTGACGCGACGTCAACCAAGGGGCCGACCATGAAATTATATCTCGCCGCCACCGCCGCCGCGCTCGCGTTCGCGACCACCGCCGCTCACGCCGCTGGTCCGTGCGGGGCCGAACAGATGGTGACAATGCGCGTGTCGAAGCTCATCGCCGCCGGAACCCCGGCCGGGTTCCTCGACGCGGTCAAGGACCACAAGGCGTGGTACGCGAACCATGCGATGAAGGACGACGGCTTCGTCACCGCGCCCGTCCTCGTGGCGGCGAAGGGCGGGTTGAAGCCATCGGCGAGCAGCTACGTCACCTTCCACACCTATGGCGCGAAGGAGCCCGCCCACGACGCGGCGTGGGACGCCTATGTCGCCAAATATAAGGCGAATTCGACGATCGCCAGCGAGACACGGTTTTGCCTGCCGATGGGGGCGATGGTCGGGCGGTAGGGGGGGCTGCGTCGGGAAGTACGGGGCTGGCCCGTTGGCCATCGACCTCCCCTCCCCTTCAGGGGAGGGGTCGGGGATGGGGAACGAGGGCGCAGCCGAGTTATCCCCCGTTGGTGGCGAGGCCCCACCCCCGGGCCGCGCTCCGCGCGTCTCTCGCCCATCCCCTGAAGGGGAGGGGAGGCGCGGCGGGCGTCGCGGCAAAGCCGCGCCGTCGGTCGGGGTCGGGCGGCAAGGTCGCCCGACCCGCCGTCCGGGCCCGCCGCGACTCCATTCACTGCTCACGGTCGCAAGCGCGTCCGTGGCGCTGCTCGCGGGCGCGGCGGGCGTCGCGGCAAAGCCGCGCCGTCGGTCGGGGTCGGGTGGGAGGATTGCCCGACCCGCCGTCCGGGGACTCCGCGACGCCGCCGCTAAGCGACGAATGCGGAAGGGATTCCTGGCTTAGCGGCGGGCGTGTCTGCCTTACTTGCCGACCAGTTTGATCCCGACGAAGCGCGGTGGCTGACCAGAGCGCTGGACGAACATCAGCACCGTGTCGCGACCGGCCTTTTTCGCTTCGGCAACAATCGCAGCG
>JBBRQR010000215.1:0-5195 GCA_038226115.1 Sphingomonadales bacterium
CGGCAGGGTACACGCGTGGCGAAACTTATGGCCGCCGGTCTTGTCATTATGCTCCATCAGCACGACGATGCGCTTGCACCCGGCGACGAGGTCCATCGCCCCGCCCATGCCCTTGATCATCTTGCCCGGCACCATCCAGTTGGCGAGGTCGCCATTTTGCGCGACTTCCATCGCGCCGAGGATCGATAGGTCCATGTGCCCGCCGCGAATCATCGCAAAGCTGTCGGCCGAGCTGAAATAGCTGGTGCGGCGAAGTTCGGTGATCGTCTGCTTGCCGGCGTTGATGAGATCCGGGTCCTCGTCCCCCGCGAACGGAAACGGTCCCATGCCGAGCATCCCGTTTTCCGACTGGAGGGTTATGTCGATGCCCGGCGCGATATGATTCGCGACCAGCGTCGGCATGCCGATGCCGAGGTTAACGTAAAAGCCGTCCTTCAACTCGTTCGCGGCGCGCGCCGCCATCTCGTCGCGGGTCCATGGCATCAGACGGCTTCTTTCTGGCGAACAGTCCGCTGCTCGATCCGCTTTTCGAAGTCATGGCCGAGGACGATCCGCTGGACATAGACCGACGGCGTGTGGATGCCATCGGGATCGAGGGTGCCGGGATCGACGAGATGCTCGACCTCGGCGACCGTCACCTTGCCCGCTGTCGCGGCGTTGGGGTTAAAGTTGCGCGCGGTCTTGCGGTAAACGAGGTTGCCGTACGGATCGCTTTTCCACGCATGGACGATCGCCAGGTCGGCGACGATGCCGGTTTCGAGGATGTGGGTCGCCCCTGCGAAGTCCTTGTGTTCTTTGCCCTCGGCGATCTTCGTGCCGACGCCGGTCTTGGTGTAGAACCCGGCGATTCCCGCCCCGCCCGCACGGATCCGTTCGGCGAGTGTACCCTGAGGACTGAATTCGAGGTCGAGCTCACCGGCGAGATACTGCCGTTCGAATTCCTTGTTCTCGCCGACATACGACGCGATGACCTTTGTCACCTGGCGGCTTTCGAGCAAAACACCGAGGCCGAAGCCATCGACCCCGGCATTGTTCGACACCAACGTCAGGTCCTTAACCCCGCTGGCGTGGATCGCGGCGATCAATTTTTCGGGGATGCCGCACAGGCCAAAGCCTCCGGCGACGATCGTCATGCCGTCGAACAGCAGACCGTCGAGCGCGGCGGCGGCGGAGTCGAAAATCTTGCCCATGGCCGCCCGTCTAGCAATCTTGTGATCCGCGCGAAAGCGCGGACCCATCGCCTACCGTCGTGAGAGAACGAGGACCCGCTTTCGCAGAGATTACAGGTGGGGTAGGCATTTCGAATGCTCCTATACCTCGCCCGCCATGCCGAAACCGTGTATAACGCCGGAGCGCGAATGCAGGGGAACATGGCGCACACGCCTCTGACGCGTACCGGGATCGCGCAGGCGGAGGCGATGGGAGTCGCGATCGCCGCACACTTCGGGCCGGAGGCCGAAATCGACATCTGGGCGTCGCCCGCCGGACGGACGCTGCAGACGGTGGCGATCGTCGCCGAGCACCTTGGACGCGATTTCTTCGACGTCCGGACCGACCCGCGCCTGCTTGAAATCGACGTCGGGCGCTGGGAAGGCCGCCGCTACGCCGACATCGTCGCCGAACACGGGCCGATCATCTGCCCCGACGCACGCGCTTTCAACGTCGCGCCGCCGGGGGGCGAATACTACCCGGCGATTGCGACGCGACTCAAGATGTGGCTCGCCGACCTCGACCCTGCTCGGACGGCACTCGTCATCAGCCACGGCATCACACTGCGGGTGCTGCGCGGCTTGCTTGCCGACGGCCGCCCGTTCGAAGGCGTGACGCTGGCCGACGACGCGCCGCAGGGGACGGTGTTCCGGGTGGAAGACGGGTCCGCCGTCGCGCTCCACGTCGGCGCGGGGCACGCCGGCGCGCGCGGGGTTTAGCCCGCCTTATTCATGAGTTTCCCGGCGAGGGCATTACCGACCCGGATTTTCAGTTCAGCGACCGCAGCGGGGCACAGTTTTTGGTGGCGCGGGGAACGGCGCGATTTCGGGAGCTTGCGGTATTGCGGGGGTGGGTTTGATCGGCGGCACGGCCGCGACGACTATGGGCTGGCGGCGCGCAAGCTGACGGCGACTTGGCGGAACAGCGCCGCATGGCAGGCACTGGCGAACGCGATGCGGATACGGGTGGCGGTCTCTGGCGGCGACCTTGATCAGCCGCAGGCGGATGGTGCCGAACTCGGCGATCCTGAGCGCAGCGGTTTGCGGCAACGCCTCGCGGACGGTCCACATCAGCCAGTATGCGGCGGTGTGGAGGGACAACTGCATCTGGCTGGCATTGGCCGAGCGGCAGGAGGTACGGTCACTCTTCAGCTGAGCCTTGTGCAGCTCGATGAGGTTCTCGGCCTGGCCGCGGGCGCAATAGAGCGTGTCGTAGATATGTTTGGCACTGCCGGCCTTGAGCGAGGTAACGACGAAGCGGATATCGAGCCCCGTCGTGCTGGCCTCGATGCGCGCAACGACACGCCGGTTAGTATCGCCCCAGCTTTTGGCGGCATAGGAGGTCTCAGCATAGCGACGCAGCACAGGCTCTGCGCGCGTGGCACGATCAACACAGACTGCGTCGGCGGCGGCGACGATGACGGGATCGGCGTGCAGCGTCCGGTTGCCGGGAAGCCCGAACACGTGTTCGACCTTGTTGGCTTTGCACCACGCCATGACCTCAAGGCTGCCATAATGGCTGTCGCCGCGCAGGGTGATGCGAGTGTCGGGCCAGCGCTTCTCGATGCGCCGGTGCAGCGGACGGATATAGCCGGCGATCTCGGCGCGCGACGGCGTCTTGCCAGTGCGTAGCAACATCGCCAGCGGCCGCCCGGTCGCGGTGTCGTAGACATGGAGAGGCAGGAAGCAGCGCTCCCCGTAGTGACCGTTCCAGAACGACGGCTGCTGGCCACCTTGGACGACGTCAACCGTCTCGTCGATGTCGAGCCTCACCGCCGCCGGCGGGATAGCTGGCGCAATTAAAGGTCGACCATGTCGTCCATCATCCGTACCAGCTCGCGGGTTGTCGGGGCGTTCTTGCAGCGGCTCATCGTCGGTTGGCTAGCCAGGCCGATAGCGTCGCCCGGCAGCTTGCCCACCGCCAGCTTGAAGCCGGGATCGTGGCGCAGATGATCGAGATCGTCGGCATCCTCGTAGCCACAGGCGATCGCCACGATCCGGGTCCGCAGGATGTCGGCCAGACCATGGACGACACGGCTCTGGTCGTGGGGATCCGCGATGCAACCGGCAAGGCGCCCGGCAATCCCCGTCCGGCGCTCCGCCTGCGCCAGCAGCATCACGCCCCCGTCCGATGTCAGCCGCCCGCCATCGAACGCCGCCGTCACTTTCTTGGCGCAAATGGCTGGAAATCCAAAACCGTAAACGCTATCGTCGATCATAGCGGGCGTGGTACTTTGTGTGCCGGGGTCGCAGGGTCGTCTAAGCAACCTTTCTCTACACCAGATCAGCAAGTTAAGCTACGTCCGCCAACCCGAAACAGACCGTCCGGGTAGGGTCGAGGACGGGCGCGGTGGCGTGAGCCCCGTTTCCCGTCCCCGCTCATCAAACCGGACGTGCCGATTTCCGGCATCCGGCTTTCCGACTGGCTTCACCGCACAGCTTTCGGTGATGGCCCGATGTGAGCATTCCGGAGCCGCATGATCCCGCCGTCCCCGTAGACATAGTCATGAGAGAAGCGACGGTTGCCGCGCCCCGGCACATTGTGCCGCCGCACAAGGAAGTGTCGAACGCTTTCGTAGACGTGGCTATCGACAGCTCGATACGCCGTCAGACGGGTTCCATAGCTGAAGTAGGTCGACCAGCCGCGCCACAGGCGGTTGAGCCGATTCCTCACATCAGGCCATGTCCCCATATCGCCGGGCACCAGAAGATCGCCCACCTTGTCCCTCAACCGCTGGACACTTTTCCGAGATGGGCTTGCGCCCAGATACCAATGGCCGTCCTTATGAAAATACTCGGGACCAAAGGTATATCCAAGGAAGTCGAAATGCTCCTGACGGGCATCTTTCAGCGAAGTCTTTGCCTCGTTGGATGCGCCGGTGACAAAGCAGGCCATCGGAACGCCGGCGCGGTGCTGAGCGTGGCGGAGTAAAATCCGGCCGTTGGTAAGGTTGCCTCTTTTGGGAGCGGCCGGGGATATTTGCCGTGGAGAGCTATGCCGCCGTTCGGCGCTTCGTGTTCGTGGAGGGTCACAGCCGTCGCGAGGCGGCTCGGGTGTTCGGGCTGAACCGGGAGACGGTGGCCAAGATGTGCCGGTTCTCGCTGCCACCGGGCTATACGCGCAAGGAGCCGGCGGCGAAGCCGAAGCTGGGGCCGCTGCTACCGGCGATCGATGCGATCCTGGCAGCGGATCAGACAGCGCCGGTAAAGCAGCGGCATACGGCCAAGCGGATCTTCGAGCGGTTACGCGACGAGCATGGCTTTGCCGGCGGCTACACCGTGGTGAAGGATCATGTCCGGCTCTGCCGGGCGCGCGGTCGCGAGACGTTCGTGCCGCTGGCGCACCCGCCAGGCCACGCGCAGGTGGACTTCGGCGAGGCGGTCGGTGTTATCGGCGGCGTGCGCCAGAAGATCCACTTCCTGTGCATGGACCTTCCGCAGTCGGATGCCTGCTTTGTGAAGGCGTATCCACGCGAGACTACCGAGGCGTTCCTCGACGGGCATGTATCGGCGTTTGCGTTCTTCGGCGGCGTGCCGTTGTCGATCCTGTACGACAACACGACGATCGCGGTGGCGAAGATCCTGGGCGACGGGAAGCGCGAACGCACGCGGGCCTTCACCGAGTTGTGCAGCCACTATCTGTTCCGCGATCGCTTCGCGCGGCCGGCCAAGGGCAACGACAAGGGCAACGACAAGGGCAAGGTCGAAGGGCTGGTCAAGTTCTCGCGCGCCAACTTCATGGTGCCGGTTCCGCACGCTGCCAGCTTCGACGATCTGAACGCCATGTTGGAAGAGCGCTGCCGCGCTCGGCAGCGCGATCATGCCGGCCGCCATGCCGAGACGATCGGCGAGCGGCTGGTGGCCGATCGCGCAGCGCTGCGGCCGTTGCCGGCGGTGCCGCTGGAGCCGTGCGAGAAGCGCAGCGGGCGGGTCTCGTCGATGGCGCTCGTGCGCTATCGGACCAACGACTACTCGGTGCCGACCGCC